>NZ_JBJGZH010000008.1:0-173268 GCF_054050415.1 Geodermatophilus sp. SYSU D01180
CCGGTGACCGACCAGGGGGCGGACGCCCGGCCCGGGCGGTGCGTGCCGACCCCCCGGCCGCGGCCGGCCGGGGCCCCCCCCCCGGCGACGACGCGGGCGGCGGGCGTCGACGCGATCGTCGACTGCGCCGTCTACGTGGAGGGGCGCCGGGAGCCGCCGGTGGACCCGATGGTGGCGCTGGAGACCGCCGTCGAGCGGGACGGCTTCGTCTGGCTGGGGCTGTTCGAGCCGACCGAGGCCGAGCTGGGCGCGATCGCCGAGCGCTACGGGCTGCACCCGCTCGCCGTCGAGGACGCCGTCTACGCCCACCAGCGACCCAAGCTCGAGCGCTACGACGACGACCTGTTCATGGTGCTCAAGACGGCGCGGTACGTGGAGCACGAGCAGCTGACCGCGACCAGCGAGGTGGTCGACACCGGCGAGGTCATGGTGTTCCTCGGCCCGCACCACGTGATCACCGTGCGGCACGGCGACCACAACGACCTGACCGAGCTGCGGCACCGGCTGGAGGAGCAGCGCGACCTGCTGTGCCTGGGCCCGTCGGCGGTGCTGTACGCGGTGGCCGACCACGTCGTCGACACCTTCGTCGACGTCGCCGAGCAGGTGCAGGACGACGTCGACGAGCTCGAGGCGTCGGTGTTCAGCCCCGACCGCACCGACGACATCGGCCGGCTGTACCAGCTGAAGCGCGAGCTGATGTCGCTGCGGCGGGCGGTCGGGCCGCTGGAGGTGCCGCTGCAGAAGCTGGCCGAGCGCCAGGTCGACTCGGTGCCGCCCCCGATGCGGTCCTACTTCCGCGACGTCCTCGACCACGCGATCCGGGTGCGCGACCAGGTGGCCGGGCTCGACGAGCTGCTGTCGTCGATCCTGCAGGCCTCGCTCGCGCGCACGTCGATGGCCGACAACGAGGACATGCGCAAGATCTCGGCGTGGGCGGCGATCGTCGCGGTGCCGACGGCGATCGCCGGGATCTACGGGATGAACTTCGAGCACATGCCCGAGCTGCAGTGGCGCTGGGGCTACGCGATGGTCTGGGTGGTCATCCTCGTCACCTGCTCCCTCCTCTACCGCGGCTTCAAGCGCAACGGCTGGCTCTGACCCGGTCGCGCGCGGTTGCGCGGAGGAGCACCTGACCCCGGCCTGGGTTCCGTGGTCCGGCGCGCAACCGGCGGAGCCTGTGGACAGCCGCAGCAGCCACACCCGGCGGTCGGGCACGGTGCCCGGGTGCCGCCCGCGCCCGCCGTCCCCGACCACCTGCGCGCGGGTGTGTTCCGCGGGTCGAGTGCGGTCGCCTCCGGGGCGCTGACCCGCCGGCAGCTGGGTGGGGCCACCTGGCGGCGGGTGCTGCAGGACGTCTACGTCCACCGCGACGTCCCGTCGACGCACGAACTCCGCGCCCGGGCCGCGGCGCTGCTCCTCCCGTCCGCCGTCGTCACCGGGCGGAGTGCAGCGGTCCTGTGGGGTCTCGACCTGGCCGGCGCAGGGGACGACGTCGAGGTGACGCTGCGGCCGGGCACCCACCAGGTCCGGCTCGCGGGCGTGGCGGCACGGCGGGCCGTCATCCGGCCGGCCGACGTGACCCGCCGCCTCGGGCTGCGCGTGACGACTCCCGAGGCGACCGCGCTCCGCCTGGCCTCGGTCCTCCCGCGGGACCGCGCCGTGGCGGCCGTCGACCAGCTCGTCGTGTCCGGCCGCGCGGACCTCGCCGGCGTCCGCAGACTCGCCACGGACGCGCGGGGCCCGGGGTGCCGACGTGCGAGGGCGGTGGCCGGGCTGGCCGACGGGCTGGCCGAGTCACCGCAGGAGACCCGCCTGCGGCTCCTCCTCCGCGGCGCCCTCCCCGCGCCGGTGGCCCAGTACCGGGTGACCGACGCGTCGGGCGGGTTCGTCGCACGGGTCGACTTCGCCTGGCCGGATCGGCGGGTGGCGGTCGAGTACGACGGGCTCTGGCACGCCGAGCCGGGCCAGTTCGCCCGCGACCGGCAGCGGCTGAACCGGCTCCAGGCGGCCGGCTGGCGCGTCGTGTTCGTCACGGCTGCGGACCTGCACCGGCCTGCCGAGCTCATCGCCCGGATCGCGGCGGCGCTGGCTGCCTGAGGGCCTGGACTGCGCCCTCCAGCACGCATCCGGGCGCGGGATGGGTGTCTCTCAGCGCAACGGGTCCGCGGCCCTCAGGGTTTGGCGGCGACGACGGCGTCGTAGACGGTGCGGCGGGGCAGGCCGGTGCGGGTGACGACGGCGCGGATGGCGTCCTTGCGGGTGGCGCCCGCGGCCTCCTCCCCCGCCACGAGCGCGGCCAGCTCGACGGCCGACAGCGACACCGGCTCGGGCACCGCCCCCGCGACGACGAGGGTGATCTCCCCGCGCACGCCGTCGGCCGCCCACGACGCCAGCGCGGACAGCGGCCCGCGCCGGACCTCCTCGTGCGTCTTGGTCAGCTCCCGGCACACCGCGGCCTCCCGGGAGTCCCCGAACGCGGCCGCGCAGTCGGCGAGCGCCTCGGCCAGCCGGTGCGGCGACTCGAAGAAGACCATCGTGCGGCGCTCGTCGGCGAGCGAGGCCAGCCGGGACCGCCGCTCCCCCGCCTTGCGCGGCAGGAACCCCTCGAAGCAGAACCGGTCGACCGGCAGCCCCGAGACCGCCAGCGCCGTCGTCACCGCGGACGGCCCGGGCACCGAGGTGACCTCGACGCCGGCGTCGATCGCCGCCCGCACCAGCGTGTAGCCGGGGTCGGATACCGAGGGCATGCCGGCGTCGGTGAGCAGCAGGACCGTCGCGCCGTCGGTGAGCGCCGCCATCAGCCCGGGCAGCCGCGCCCGCTCGACCGACTCGTGGAAGGTGACCACCCGCCCGGTGAGCGTGACCTCGAGGTCGGTGGCCAGCCGGTGCAGCCGGCGGGTGTCCTCGACGGCGAGCACGTCGGCCTCGGCCATGACGCGCCGCAGCCGCGGGCCGACGTCGCCGGGCTGGCCGAGGGGCGCACCACCGAGCACGAGCCGTCCGGTCACGACGACGAGCCTGTCACGCCGGGGCGCACGGTCCTCCCACATACCCTGAGGCGCATGGCGGTCCTGGCTCCCGAGCGCACGGGCGCCGGGGACCCGCCGGACGACGTCCCCGCCCGTCCCCCGCGCCGCTGGCCGGTGCCCCGCCCGCGGGTGGACCGGATCCCGCCGCTGCCCGGCGACCGGCTGCTGTCCTGGGTCCTGGCCGCGGTGCTCGGCGTCGCGGCGCTGGTGAGCCGGCTGGTCGGCATCAGCTACCCCGACACGCTGCTGTTCGACGAGGCCTACTACCCGCCCGAGGCGCACGACCTGCTGGTCTGGGGCCACGAGTACAACCGCGGCTACACGTTCATCGTCCACCCGCCGCTGGGCAAGTGGCTGATCGCCGCCGGTGAGCAGGTGTTCGGCTACACGAGCCTGGGCTGGCGGTTCCCCTCGGCGGTGGCGGGCGCGCTCGCCGTCGTCCTGCTCACCCGGCTGGCCCGGCGGCTGACCGGCTCCACGCTGCTCGGCCTGGTCGCCGGGCTGCTGCTGGCGCTGGACGGCTTCGCGTTCACCGTCTCCCGGATCGGCCTGCTCGACGTCTTCCTGCAGCTGTTCGTGCTGGCCGCCGTCGCCTGCCTGGTGGCCGACCGGGACCGGGTGCGCGCCCGGGTCGCGGGCTCGCTCCCGGTCCCCGCCACCGGGTCCCGCCTCGGCCCGCGGGGCTGGCGGATCGCCGCCGGCCTGCTGTTCGGCTGCGCCTGCTCGGTCAAGTGGAGCGGCATCTGGTTCCTGGCGTTCTGCGCCGTGCTGTCGCTGTGGTGGGACCGGCAGGCGTGGCGGGAGGCCGGGGTCCCGAGGCCGACGGCGACGGCGCTGCGCCGCGGCCTGCCCGGCGCCACCTGGGCGCTGGCCGCCGTCCCGGTGCTCACCTACGTCGCGAGCTTCGCCGGGTGGTTCCTCGGCGAGACGGCGCAGGGACGCTGGTGGGCGCAGCGCAACCCGGAGACGGCGTTCCCGTGGGTCCCCGACGCGCTGCGCTCCTGGTGGCACATGCACGCCGAGTGGTGGACCTTCCACAACGGCCTGTCCACGCCGCACCCGTGGGAGTCGGGGCCCTGGACCTGGCTGGTGAACGGCCGGCCGATCCTGCTGTGGAACCCGCAGGGGCTCACCGACGCCGCGGGCGACCAGGTGGTCCGCTACATCCTCATGGTCGGGACGCCGACGCTGTGGCTGGCGTTCGCGCCCGCGCTGGCCTGGACCGCCTGGCGGATCGTCGCCCGCCGCGACCCGGCCGCGCTGCTGGTGGCCGTCACGGTCGCCGCCGGCTGGGGCACCTGGTTCCTCAACCCCGAGCGCACGATGTTCGTCTTCTACATGGCGCCGGTGCTGCCGTTCTTCGTGCTGGCCGTGACCCTGGTGCTGCAGGACGTCCTCGGCCGCCCGGGCGCCCCCGAGTGGCGGCGCAGCGCCGGCCTGGCCGCGGTCAGCGGCTACGTCGCCGTGGTGGCCGGCACCTTCGTCTTCTTCTACCCGGTGCTCGCCGGGCGCCCGCTGTCGCACGCCGACTGGCTGCTGCGCATGTGGTTCCCGTCCTGGTTCTGAGGGGCCCGTCGCCGCGGTAGACAGTTGGGGCGCGCAACTGATTGCGTGAGCGCCCCGACCGTCGACGACCGGCTCGTCGACAGCGAGGTCACCGCGGGGCGCGCCCGCGCCTGAGCGCCCTCCGAGCCCGGGGCCGTCGCGTCCCCCGGGTCTGCGCGTTGACACATGCAGGTAGATGCCTGCACGATCGACGACGTGCAGCCCGGAGGCGAGGACGCCGTCTTCAAGGCGCTGGCCGACCGCACCCGGCGGCTCCTGCTGGACCGCCTGCGCGAGCGCGACGGTCAGACGCTCGGCGAGCTGTGCGCGGGCACCGGCATGGCGCGCCAGTCGGCCACGCAGCACCTCGACGTCCTCGTCGCCGCGGGGCTGGTCACCCCGGTCCGCCGCGGCCGGGAGCGGCTGCACCTCCTCAACCCGGTCCCGATCGCCGAGATCGAGCGGCGGTGGATCGCGGCGTTCGACCGGCCGCGCCTGCAGGCGCTGTCCGCCATCCGCACCGCAGCAGAGGAGCACGCCATGAGCGAGCGGGTCCCGAGCTACGTCTACGTCACGTACATCCGCGCCTCGGCCGCGCAGGTCTGGCACGCGCTGACCGACGCCGACCTCACGGCCCGCTTCTGGGGCCACGCGAACGTCTCGGACTGGCGGCCCGGCTCGCGCTGGGAGCACCGGCGCACCGACGGGTCGGGGGCCGCCGACGCCGGCGGCCGGGTGCTCGAGACCGACCCGCCGCGGCGCCTGGTGATGACCTTCGGGGAGGCCGACGGGGTGGAGCCCCCGGGCGGGGACTCGGTCGTGACGTTCCTCGTCGAGGAGCACGGCGGCATCGTCCGGTTGACGGTGACGCACGAGAACCTGGCCGGCGAGACCGAGCTGGGTCAGGTGTCGCAGGGCTGGCCCGCCGTGTGCGCCAACCTCAAGTCGCTGCTGGAGACCGGCGAGGTGCTGCCCGAGGCGCCGTGGGAGATGGCGCCGACCCCCGCCTGACCGGCGTACGGGTCCCGGAACGGCGGACGCCGCCGGGGCGGGTGGCCCCGACGGCGTCGGCAGTGGTGCGGTCTGGGTGGAGCTGAGGGGATTTGAACCCCTGACCCCCTCGATGCGAACGAGGTGCGCTACCGGACTGCGCTACAGCCCCTGACTGCGGGCCCAAGACTACCGCCCGCGCCCCCGGGTGCCACCAGCGGGGTGGCACCCGGGTGTCGCCGGTTCAGCCGTTGACCACGCGCGGCTGGTACAGGTCGATGTCGGCGAAGCCGATGTCGTCGTCGTCCAGGCCGACGACGGCGCTGTCCTGCCAGCCGGCCGGCACCGGACGGGCGGCCACCACGCGGGCCGGGCGCAGCGGGTGCACCGGCGCGAGCGGCAGGCTCGGGTGCGGCAGGCCGACGGTCGGGTGCACCGGCTCGTCGTCGGCGAGCACCGGCTCGGCGACCAGCGGCTCGGCCACCCGGGGCGCCGGCTGCGGCGCGGGGCGGGCGGCCGGCCGGGCGGTCGAGCGGGCGGCGGCGCGGGCGGCCCGGCGGGCGGCGGCCCGCTCCCGGCGCGCGGCGGCCCGCAGCACCACCAGGTAGCCGACCAGCGCGACGTCGAGCACCCCCTGGGCCACCCACAGCCACGGGGTGAGGGTCAGTGCGCCGGCCAGCGCCAGCAGCGTCAGTGCCAGCAGCCCGGCCAGCGTGCGCCGCCGGACGGCGTGCACGTCGATCCGCAGCTCGCCGGTCTGCCGCAGCAGCTCGCGGTCCACCGCGACGCGCTCGGTCTCCGCCGAGCGGACCGGGTCACCCACGCGCCGGCGCTGCAGCGTCCGGCCCCGGGTGACCTCCGCGCGGGTCGCCGGGGAGTCGCCGCGCGTCACCACCATCGGCACCAGCACGACGAACCACAGCACGACCAGCGCGGCGAGAAGCACGCCTGACCCCATCGAGAACACCACCCGTCACACGAGTCACTTGCCGCGGCAGGTTATGCACGCGAATCCCCAGCTAGAGGGAGGTTCCTGGGCGTGTCGCGCGATGAGTCGTGTGACGGAAGGGGTTTGCCAAGCGGCGCGTCGACACGTAGTCGACTGCTCACGAAGCGTGAACGTGATAGAGACCCGTCAGCGGGGTACGCGGGCGGCCCAGAGGCCGAGCACGCCCTGCGGCACGTCCTCGGCCAGCAGCGCGTAGGCGAGGTGGTCGCGCCAGTCGCCGTCGATGTCGAGGTACCGGCGCAGCAGCCCCTCGCCGCGGAACCCCAGCCGCTCGACCAGCCGCCGGCTCGGCCCGTTCTCCGGGCGGATGTCGGCCTGCAGCCGGTGCAGCCCGCCGGGTCCGAACGCGTGGTCGCAGACCAGCGCCACCGCGAGCGAGGCCATGCCCCGCCCGGCCACCTCCCGGTCGATCCAGTAGCCCAGCGACCCCGACCGCAGCGCGCCGCGCACGATGTTGTCCACGGTGACCTGCCCGGCCAGCCGCCCGTCCACCCGGACGGCGAACGGCAGTGCCGCCCCGGCCCGGGCGCGGCGGGCGACCGAGCGGCGCATCGCGCGGTAGGCCGCCGGCGTGTGCCGCACCGACCAGGCCCCCCCGGCCGAGGGCTCCCACGGCCGCAGCCAGGACTCGTTGGCCAGCCGCAGCCGGCTCCACTCGGCGGCGTCGCCGCGGCGGAGCGGGTGGAGCTCGACCGGGCCGTGGGCCAGGCGGGCGGGCCAGCCCGGGTGCTGCACCGGGTCCAGCTCAGCCGCCCAGCAGCAGGGGCATGACCGTCACGAGCCCGCCCTCGGCGACCTCGGTGACGTCCTCGTCGACGACGACCAGGCAGTTGGCCCTCGCCATCCGGGCGAGCATCGCCTCGTCGCCGTCGCCGAGCGGCTCGACGACGTAGCCGCCGTCGGGGTGGCGCATGACCTGGCCGTGCAGGTACTGCCGGTAGCCCAGCGGGGAGACCAGCCGCTCGGCGGAGATCGCCTGCACGGTGCGGCGGAACAATTGCCGCTTGCCCAGCATCGAGCGGATCGCCGGGCGCACGAAGACCTCGAAGGACACCAGCGCGGCCACCGGCTCGCCCGGCACGCAGATGACCGGCACCTCGTCCCGGCCGAGCCGGCCGAAGCCCTGCACCGGTCCCGGGTGCATCGTCACCTGACGGAAGCGCATGGGGCCCAGCTCCGCGAGGACCTCCTGCACCAGGTCGCCCTCCTCGGCGAAGGTGCCGGCGATGAGCACCAGGTCGCTGCGCAGCAGCTGGCTCTCGAGCACCTCGGTCAACCGGCGCCGGTCGGTGGGCAGGATCCCCCAGCGGTAGGCGGCCGCGCCGGCGTCGCGGGCGGCCGCGGCCAGGGCGTAGGTGTTGACGTCGACCACCTGGCCGGGCGCGGGCTGGGCGGTGATGTCGACCAGCTCGCTGCCGGCGGACAGGACGGCGACCCGCGGCCGGGGCCGCACGTGCACCCGGTCGCGCCCGACGGCGGCGAGCAGGCTGATCTGCGCCGGGCCGATCGGGGTGCCGGTGCGGACGGCGACGGTGCCGGGCGAGACGTCGTCGCCGGCCCGCCGGACGTAGCTGCCGGCCTCCGGCGCGCCGTGCACCTGCACCCGGACCAGCCCGCGGTCGGTCCACACAGCCGGGACGACGACGTCGGCGCCGGTGGGCAGCATCGCGCCGGCGGTCACCTTCTGCGCCAGCCCGGGCGCGAGCGCGGTCGGGCCCGCGGCACCGGCCACGGTCTCTCCCACCACGGCCAGCTCGACCGGCGCGTCCGGGGTGGCGGCGGCGACGTCCTCGGCCCGGACGGCGTAGCCGTCGAGCGCGGCCTGGTCGAAGGCGGGCAGCGCGCGGGCGCTGACCACCTCCTCGGCGCAGAGCAGGCCCTGGGCGTCGAGGACGGCGAGCTCGATCGGCTCCGGCTGCGGCACCGCGGCGAGGATCTCGTCCAGGTGCGTCTCGACCGTGCGCAGCACCGGCGCCTCGGGCTCGGCGGCCGCCGGCGGGGCCGGGAGCGGCGCGTCGGGGCCGATCGCGGCGGTGGTGTGCACCGCCAGCCGCGGCGCCGTCGGGGGGTCGAGGGTGGCCCCGCTGCGGAGGTCCAGCGCCGTGGTGTCCCGCGCCCCGGGCGTGCCGTTCTCGCTCATCGCTGCGATCGTCCCCCCTGCGGGGAGCGGGTCAGGCCTGCGACGCGCCCTCGGCGGGCAGGTCGGCGACGAACTCGGTCAGCCAGGAGCGCAGCGCGGGCCCGAGGTCCTCCCGCTCGGCGGCCAGCCGGATGACCGCCTTGAGGTAGTCGAGCTTGTCGCCGGTGTCGTAGCGGCGGCCGTCGAAGACCACGCCGTGCAGCGGCTCGCCGCGCTCGACCAGCGTGGCCAGCGCGTCGGTCAGCTGGATCTCCCCGCCGCGGCCGGGTGCGGTCTCGCGCAGCACCCCGAACACCTCGGGGGCGAGCACGTAGCGGCCGATGATCGCCAGGCTGCTCGGCGCCTCGTCGACCGGCGGCTTCTCCACCAGGCCGGTCACGGTCACCACGCCGTCGGACGAGCCGGGCTCGACCGCGACCGCGCCGTACTTGTCGATGTTCTCCCGGCCGACGTCGAGCAGGGCGATCACCGACCCGCCGTGCTCGGCCTGGACGGCGAGCATCTGCTCCAGCAGGTGGTCGCGGGCGTCGATCAGGTCGTCGCCGAGCAGGACGGCGAACGGCTCGTCGCCGACGAAGGCGGCCGCCTGCAGCACCGCGTGGCCCAGCCCGCGCGCCTCGCCCTGCCGGACGAAGTGCACCTGGGCGACCTCGGTGGACTCGTGGACGGCGGCCAGCCGGTCGGCGTCGCCCTTCTTCTCCAGGGCGGTCTCGAGCTCGGGGGTGCGGTCGAAGTAGTCCTCGATCGCCGCCTTGTTGCGGCCGGTGACCATGAGCACCTCGGCGAGGCCGGCCCGGGCGGCCTCCTCGACGATGTACTGCAGCGCCGGCCGGTCGACCACGGGCAGCAGCTCCTTGGGCACCGCCTTGGTGGCGGGGAGGAACCTGGTCCCCATCCCCGCGACGGGGATGACGGCCTTGCGCGCCGGACGCGGCGTCGGGGTCGACATGGGGTGGGAGCCTATCCAGCCCGTCGCGGCCGGGTCTCCCGCCACTAGCCTTCGCGGGTGACCTCCGCGCAGGACGGCGACGCGGCCAAGGCAGCGCTGCGCGAGGCGGTCGTCGCCCGCCGCCGGGCCCGTCCCCCCGCCGAGCGCGCCGCCGCCGCCGCCGCGGTCGCCGCGGCGCTCCTGCAGCGCCTGGCCGGGGTCCGACTGCTCGCCGCCTTCGTGCCCGACGAGACCGAGCCCGGCCACGGGCGGCTGCCTGCGGCGTTCACCCAGCTCGGGACCCGGGTGCTCCTGCCGGTGGTCCCGGACAGCGGCGCCGAGCTGCGCTGGGCGGTCGACACCGGCCGGCTGGCGTCGGGCCGCTTCGGGCTGCTGGAGCCGGTGGGCCCGCGACTGGGGCCGACGGCGCTGGGGACGGCGGAGGTGGTCGTCGTCCCGGCCCTGGCGGTGGACCGCACCGGCGTGCGGCTGGGCCGGGGCGGCGGGTACTACGACCGCGCGCTGGAGCACGTCCGCCCCGGCGCGGTGGTCGCGGCGCTGGTCTTCGACGACGAGCTGGTCGACCGGCTGCCGGCCTTCGACCACGACCGCCCGGTGACCGCCGTCGTCACCCCCTCCGGCGGCTGGCAGGAGATACCGGCCGGTAGGTGACACGGTGGGCGCGTCCGTCAGCGCCGACGTCGAGGAGTTCCCGTGTCCCCGGAGATCGTCACGATCCTGGCGCTCGTCGTCATCTTCGCGATCGCCACGTTCCTGCCGATCAACATGGGCGCCCTGGCGTTCACGGCCGCCTTCCTCGTGGGGACGCTGTCGGTGGGCCTGACCACCGACGACATCCTCACCGGGTTCCCGGCGGAGCTGGTCGTCACGCTGATCGGCGTCACCTACCTGTTCGCGATCGCGCAGAACAACGGCACGGTCGACCTGCTGGTCCGGTCCGCGGTGCGGCTGGTCGGCGGCTACGTCGCGGCGATCCCGTGGATCATGTTCGCCGTCACCGCGCTGCTGACGGCGATCGGCGCCCTCTCCCCCGCCGCGGTGGCGATCGTCGCGCCGATCGCGCTGGGCTTCGCCGCGCGCTACGACATCCACCCGCTGCTGATGGGGATGATGGTCGTCCACGGCGCGCAGGGCGGCGGGTTCTCGCCGATCAGCGTCTACGGCGTCACGGTCAACGAGATCGTCGACGCCGAGGGGCTGCCCTCCAGCCCGGTGGCGGTCTTCCTGGGCAGCCTGTTCTTCAACCTGGCCATCGGCGTGGTCCTCTTCCTCGTGTTCGGCGGCCGGCAGCTGCTGGGCCGCCGGGTGCCGGTCGCGGCCCCCGCGCGCGCCGTGCCCGCGGAGGAGCCCGTGGTGACCGGGCACGGCGCCCCGCCCGGTCCCGCCGTCGGGCCCGACGACACCGGCGGCCCCGGCGGCGGCACCGGCGACGGCGGGACGGCGCCCCAGCGGGTGACCCTCGACCAGGTCCTCACCCTGGTCGGGCTGGCCGCCGTGGCCGTCCTCGCGCTGGTGTTCGACCTCGACATCGGCTTCGTGTCGATCACCGTGGCCACCGTGCTCGCGGTGTTCGCCGCCGCCCGGCACAAGAACGCGGTCAGCCAGATCAGCTGGTCCACGGTGCTACTGATCGCCGGGGTGCTCAGCTACGTCTTCGTGCTGCAGGAGGCGGGCACGATCGACTACATCGGCGAGGCGGTCATCGGCCTGGGCGCCCCGCTGCTGATCGCGCTGCTGCTCTGCTACATCGGTGGGGTGGTGTCGGCGTTCGCGTCGTCGACCGCGATCATCGGCGTCGCCATCGCGCTGGCGGTGCCGTTCCTGCAGAGCGGGGACATCGGCGCCGTCGGGGTGGTGGTGGCCCTGTCCGTGTCGTCGACGATCGTCGACGTCAGCCCCTTCTCGACCAACGGCGCGCTGGTCCTCGCCAACGCGCAGGGGGTGGACCGGGACCGGTTCTACAAGCAGATGCTCGTCTACGCCGGGATCGTCGTGGCCGCCGGACCGCTGCTGGCCTGGCTGGTGTTCGTCGTCGTCCCCGGCTGGTTCTAGACCCCGACAGGGAGAGGCCCCGTGACCGGACCACTGGACGGCGTGCTCGTCGTCGACCTGACCCGCGCGCTGGCCGGGCCGCACGCCGCGATGATGCTCGGCGACCTCGGCGCCCGGGTGATCAAGGTGGAGAACCCCGGCGGCGGGGACGACACCCGCGGCTGGGGGCCGCCGTTCGTGCAGCCCGAGGCCGGCGACCGGGAGTCGACGTACTTCCTCTCGGCCAACCGCAACAAGGAGTCGATCACCCTCGACCTCAAGGACGAGGGCGACAAGGAGCTGCTGCGCGAGCTGGTCCGCCGGGCCGACGTGCTGATGGAGAACTTCCGCCCCGGCACGCTCGAGCGCCTCGGCTTCGGCACCGCCGTGCTGGCCGAGCTCAACCCGCGGCTGGTCACCCTGTCCATCTCCGGCTTCGGCCACGACGGCCCGGAAGGCGGCCGCGCCGGCTACGACCAGATCGCGCAGGGCGAGGCCGGGCTGATGTCGCTGACCGGCCCCGGCCCGGACGACCCGCAGCGCGTCGGCGTCCCGATCGGCGACCTGCTGGCCGGCATGTACGGCGCCTACGGCGTGCTCGCCGCGCTGCACGAGCGCGAGCGGACCGGCCGCGGCCAGGTCGTGCGCACCTCGCTGCTGGCCGCCGTCGTCGGCGTGCACGCCTTCCAGGGGACGGCGTGGACGGTGGGCGGTCAGGTCGGCCGCGCGCAGGGCAACCACCACCCCTCGATCGCCCCGTACGGCCTGTTCCACTGCAAGGGCGGCAGCGTGCAGCTGTCCTGCGGGTCGGAGTCGCTGTGGCGGCGGCTGTGCGCCGAGTTCGACCTGGACCCGGAGGCGCCGGGCCTGGCCACCAACGGCGAGCGGGTGGGCAACCGGCAGCAGGTCATCGAGCTGCTCGAGCGGGCCTTCGCCGACGTCGACGCCGAGACGCTGCTCGCCCGGCTGGCCGCCGCGGGCGTCCCGGCGGGCAAGGTGCGCACGATCGACGAGGTCTACGGCTGGGAGCAGACGCTCTCGCAAGGCCTGCTGGTCGACGTCGAGCACGCCACCCTCGGCCGGCTGCAGCTGCCCGGCCCGCCGCTGCGGTTCTTCGCCGCCGGTCCCGACGGCGAGACCGAGACGACCCGCCGCGACCACGCCGCTCCCCCGGTGCTCGGCGGGTCGGACGAGGCGGTCCGCGCCTGGCTGGCGCAGTGAGCCGTCGGCTGGACGCCCGCAGCCTGCGCGACCTGGTCCTCGACCCCGGCTCCTGGCGGAGCTGGGACGCGCCGATCGGCCCCCGCGACGTCGACCCGCGGTACGCCGCCGAGCTGCGCGCCGCGGCCGAGCGCAGCCGCCAGGACGAGGCCGTGGTCACCGGCGAGGGCCGGCTGCGCGGCCGGCGGGTGGCCGTCGTCGCCGGGGAGTTCGGCTTCCTCGCCGGCTCGATCGGGGTGGCCACCGCCGAGCGGCTGGTCGCCGGGATCGAGCGGGCCACCGAGGAGGGCCTGCCGCTGCTGGCCGCGCCGGTGTCCGGCGGCACCCGGATGCAGGAGGGCACGGTCGCCTTCCTGCAGATGGTCGGCATCACCGCGGCGATCGCCCGGCACAAGGCCGCGGGCCTGCCCTACCTGGTCTACCTGCGCGACCCCACGTTCGGCGGGGTGCTCGCCTCGTGGGGGTCGCTGGGGCACGTGACCATCGCCGAGCCCGGTGCGGCGGTGGGCTTCCTCGGCCCGCGGGTGTACGAGGCGCTCTACGGCGAGCCGTTCCCGCCCGGCGTGCAGACCGCCGACCACCTCGCCGAGCGCGGCCTCATCGACGCCGTCGTGCCGCACGAGGACGTCGCGGACCTCGCCGACCGGGCGCTGTCGGTGCTGTCGGCCCGGCGCACCTGGCACGCCGACGTCCGCGACGCCGAGCGCCCGACGCCGGAGGACGGCACCGAGGACGACGACCCGGAGGACGGCCGCAGCGCGTGGGACGTCGTCACCGCGTCCCGGCGGCCCGACCGGCCGGGCGTGCGGCGGCTGCTGCGGACGGCGGCCACCGACGTCGTCGGGCTCTCGGGCACCGGCGCCGGCGAGAAGGACCCCGGCCTGCTGCTGGCGCTGGCCCGCTTCGGCGGCGCGCCGTGCGTCGTCCTCGGGCAGGACCGGCGCGGGCAGTCGCTGTCGGCGCCGCTGGGCCCGGCGGCGCTGCGCGAGGCCCGGCGCGGCATGCGGCTGGCCGCCGAGCTGCACCTGCCGCTGGTGACGCTCATCGACACCCCGGGCGCGGCACTCTCGGTGGAGGCCGAGGAGGGCGGGCTGGCCGCGGAGATCGCCCGCTGCCTGGAGGACCTGGTGACGCTCCGGGCGCCGACGCTCGCGGTGCTGCTCGGCCAGGGCACCGGCGGCGGCGCGCTGGCGCTGGCGCCGGCCGACCGGGTGCTCGCCGCGGCCAACGGCTGGCTGGGCCCGCTGCCGCCGGAGGGTGCCGCGGCGATCGTGCACCGCACCGTCGACCGGGCGCCGGAGATGGCCGCCGCGCAGGGCGTGCGGGCGACCGACCTGTGGCGGGCCGGGATCGTCGACCGCGTGGTGCCCGAGCGGCCCGACGCCGCCGACGAGCCGGTCGGGTTCTGCCGCCGGCTGGGCCGGGTGCTCGGCGAGGAGCTGGCCGGGCTGCTCGGCCGCGACGACGCCGAGCGGCACCGCAGCCGCCTGCACCGCTACCGCCGGCTGGGCCGCTGAGGACCTACCAGGCGACGCCCGGGGCGTAGGTGCCGAAGCTCCACTCCTGGCCGCCGGGGTCGACCAGCCGCGCCCGCCGGGTGCCCCACTCGGTGTCCTCCGGGGCGATGACCGGCGTCGCGCCGGCGGCGACGCCCCGGGCGAAGCGGTCGTCGACGTCGGCGGCGTCGTCGAGCACCAGGTACAGCCCCGACCCGGTGGACCGGCCGAGCAGCGGCGGGCGCACGTAGCCGGCGTCGTCACTGGCGACCATCAGGACGACGTCGTCGCAGCGGACCTCCGCGTGCGCCACGGTGCCGTCGTCGGCGTCGGCCCGCCGGACCACGGTGAAGCCGAGCGCCGCCATCCACGCCAGGGCGGCCGGTGCGTCGCGGTAGCTGAGGTAGGCGGCCAGGCGCGCTCCCATGGCGCGCAAGCTAGTCGCGCCCGGCCGGTCCCGACAGGGACCAGCGGCCCCTGTGGGTGGATCGCGGGCGCGAGTCCCGCCTGGCCGCGTCCGCCCGGCAACTGCGGGGAGGTCGCGGTGCGGAGCACGTCGCAGGCGGCGACTCCCCCGCAGGTGCGCGGTGACCACACGCGGGACGCCCCCTCGGCGGACCGTGAGGGCGTCCGGCACGTGCCCGGTGGGGGAGGGCCGCGGTCGCCGCCGGGACCGGCCCGGCTTCCCGCGCCTCAGCCGGTCGCGTCCCCGCCGTGCGGCACCCGGCGGGAGCGGTCGGGGTCCAGGTGCTCGACGACGGTCTCGAGCACCTCGCGCAGCAGCTCCGTCTGCTCGGCGGTGAGCGGGTCGAACAGCGCGCCCCGGACGGCGTCCACGTGCCCGGGCGCGACGCTGCGGACGAGGTCCCAGCCGGCGTCGGTGAGCACGGCGACGTTGCCGCGGCCGTCCTCGGGCGAGCGCTCGCGGCGGACCCAGCCGCGGTCCTCCAGCCGCGCCACGGTGTGCGAGAGCCGGCTCTGCGACTGGTTGGCCCGCCGGGCGAGGTCGCTCATCCGCCGGCTGCGGCCGGGCGCCTCGGACAGCATCGCCAGCACGACGTAGGCGGCGTGCGAGAGGCCGGCGTCGCGCTGGAGCTGGGCGTCGAGCTCGCGCGGGAGCAGCTCGGCGAGGGTGAGCCAGGCGCGCCAGGCCCGTTGCTGCGTGTCGTCGAGCCAGCGCGCGGTCACGGCGGCGACGGTACCGGCGCGTCGTCACCCGGATGAGCCGCCCGCCACCGGATCCGGTGGTACGCACTCTGAGCGGCCGACCACCGCGTGACGCCCGCCTGGGGGAAGGGTGTCACCCGCCCGGACTGTGAGCCGATGCACCGTTGACCGAGCGTCACCGGCCACCGAGGGTGTGCTGCGACCGGCGGACCGGCCGGTTCCTGAACTGCACCACCTGAACGGAGACCTCGTGCCCCACGGCGAGAAGCCCGCCCCGACCCGCGCGACCGGGCGGCGCGACGCCTTCGCCCCCCTGCTCGGCAACCCCCTCGCCGCGCTGCTGCGCGAGCACGACCGCGCCGGGGTGGGCACCCACGGCGTCCCGACGGCGGGCGCCCCGGAGCCGGTCACCGTCTACGACGACGGCGTCCCGCGGGTGAACCTGGGCAGCAACAACTACCTCGGCCTGGCCGGTGACCCGCGGGTCGTCGAGGCCGCCGTGGCCGCGGTCCGCCGGTTCGGCACGAGCACCTCGGGCAGCCGCGTCCTCAACGGCACCACGCGGCTGCACCTGCAGCTGGAGGAGGAGCTCGCCGACCACTACGGCGTCGAGGCGGCCGTGCTGACCTCCTCGGGGGTCAACGCCAACGTCGCGCTGCTGTCCACCGCCTGCGGTCCCGGCGACGCGCTGCTGGTCGACGCGCACGCCCACGCCAGCGTGCACGCCGGGGCAGCCGCCAGCCGCGGCACCGTGGTCCGGTTCCGGCACAACGACCTCGAGTCGCTGGCCCGGCGGCTGGACCGGCTCGACCCGCAGGCCGGCGCGGTCGTCGTCGTCGACGGCGTCTACTCGATGACCGGCGAGACCGCGCCACTGGCCGGCCTCGCCGAGCTGTGCGCCGCGCACGGCGCGCGCCTGGTGGTCGACGAGGCGCACGGCCTCGGCGTCCTCGGCGAGCACGGCCGCGGCGCGGCCGAGCACTGCGGCGTCCTGGACCGGGTCGACGCGGTGACGCTGGCGTTCAGCAAGTCGCTGGCCAGCGTGGGCGGGGCGGTGCTGACGTCGAAGGCGGTGGCCGACGGCATCCGCGCCAGCGCCATGCCCTACGTGTTCAGCGCCGCCAACGAGCCGGCCGGCGTCGGCGCGGCGCTGGCCGCGCTGCGCATCCTCCGCGAGGAGCCCGGGCGCCAGGACCGGCTGCGGGAGAACGGCGCCCGGCTGCGCGTCGAGCTCTCCGTCGCCGGCACCCCGCCGCTGCCCGGCAGCGGCGCGGTCGTCGCGGTCCCGACCGGCAGCGAGGAGGCGACCGCCGCCGCGTGGCGGGCCGCCTACGAGGCCGGGGTGTACTGCAACGCCGTCGCCTACCCCGCCGTGCCGCGCGGCAGGGGGGTGCTGCGGCTGTCGGTGATGGCCACGCACACCGCCGAGCAGCTGCAGGCCGCGGCGGGCTCGGTGGCCGCCGCCGTCCGCTCCACCCGGGACGCCGGGACGGCGGGTCAGGAGCTCGGCGGGGAGCTCGCCGTCGCCTGACCCGCGCCCGCCACCCGGCCGAGGCGCTCGAGGTCGGCCCGCAGGCCGGCGGTGCGGTCGCGGTGCGCGGGCAGCAGCAGCGCCGCGACCCGCTCCGCCGCCGCCGGCATGCCGGTGAGGTCGTAGCGCTGCCCGATCCGGGTGCCGGTGCCGGCCGGCGCGAAGGTGACCCGCCAGTGCGTCCGGTCGCGGTAGGGCCCCGTGGGCACGGTCCGCCAGGCCGGCACCCGCCCGGGGTCCACCTCGGTCACCTCGCAGACCCGAGCCCAGCACGACCAGCCCGACCGGTTCCAGCCGCGGAAGCGCGCGCCCGGGACCACCGCCGAGGAGCCGGGCAGCCAGGCCGCCCGGACGCACTCGCCGCTCCACTCCCCCACCCGGGTCGGGTCGGCGAGCACCGCCCACACCGCCTCCGGCGGCGCCCCGACCTCGACCTCGACCGACACCGACGGCGGGATGCGCAGGCTCACCCGCGGGATGGTGCACCGGCCGGCGTCCGCGGACCAGAGCCGCGACGATCACCCCTACCGCTCCGGCCCCGCACCTGCCAGGGTCGTGCACGAGGCAGCCTCCGTCGAAACAGGCGCGCGGGGCCCCTCCACTGGTCGGAGGCCGGGATGACGCGCCTGTCCGTGCCCTGGCGGCTCGTCCTCGCCGTCGCTGCGGGGTACACCGCCGGCTCCCTCACCTCGTTCCTGCTGTTCGAGGCGTCGAGCACCGGCGCCGTCCTGTTCCTGCCGGCCGGGGTCACCCTCTCCGCCCTGGTGCTCAGCGACCGGCGCCGGTGGCCCTGGGTCCTGGCCACGGCCGCGCTGGTCGAGGTGGTGATCGACCGGGCCATGGGCATCGGCCCGGTGGCCTCCTGGGGGTTCGCCCTGGCCAACACCGCCGAGCCGCTCGTCGGCGCCCTCCTGCTGCGCCGGTTCGCGCCGGTCCCCGACCTGGGCCGCCGCCGCGACCTGACCGCCTTCCTGCTCTGCGGCGTGCTCGCCGGCCCGCTGGTCGGCGGGCTGGTCGGCTCGCTGACGATCCACCTGTCGCAGGGCCCCGCCGTGCTCGACGGCCTCGTCCCGTTCTGGGCCGGCGACGGGCTCGGCGCGCTGACCGTGGGCGGGGCCGTGCTGACCTGGCGGCTGGGCCGGGGCGGGCCGGCCGCGGCCCGGCGGGCGGCGCTGCTGCTCCTGACCGCCGTCGTGACCGCGGCCGTCTTCTGGCCGGTCGGCGTCCCGGTGGCCTGGCTGACCATCCCCTGGCTCACCTGGCTGGCCGTCCGGTACGGGGTCGCCCTCGTCACCGAGGCCGGCCTCGTGCTCGCGGTCACCGCCAACCTCCTGACCGTGGTCGGGCGCGGACCGTGGGCCTCGTTCCACGACACCCCGCAGGTGGAGGCCGCCGCCCTGCAGGCGTTCATCGCCGTGGCGGTCCTGAGCGCCTGGCTGCTGGCCGTGGAGATCGGCGAGCGCGACCGGGCGCGGTCGGTGTCCCGCCGGGAGGCCGCCGCGCGGCACCGGGTGGAGGCGCTGCAGCAGGTGACCGCGGGCCTGGCGACCGCCGCGACCACCGACGCGATCGCCGCGGTGCTGGTCCGCTCCGGCATCGCGCTGCTCGCCCACTCGGGCGCGGTCGGCGTGGTCGACCGGGACGGCGGCCGGCTGCGCGTGTGGTCCACGGACGGGGACGGGGAGAGCGGGCTGCCGCTGGCCGACCCCTCCCCGCTGGCGACCGCCGCCCGCCGCGGCGCCGCCGTCCGGACCCGCTCCCCGGCCGGGTTGGCGCTGCCCGCCCGGGTCGCCGGCACGACGTTCGGGGCCCTCGCCGTCCGGTTCGCCGACGACGAGGCCGACGACGACGTCGAGGCCACGGCGCGCACGCTGGCCGAGCTCATGGGCCCCGCGCTGCACCGGGCCCGGCTGTACGAGGAGGAGCGGGACGCCGCCCACCAGCTCCAGCGCGCCTTCCTCCCGGCCGTCCCTGCCGAGCTGCCCGGCGCGGCGCTCGCCGGCTGCTACCGCCCGGCCGACCAGCAGCACGACATCGGCGGTGACTGGTACGACGCCTTCCCGCTGCCCTTCGGGCGGGTCGGGTTCGCCGTCGGCGACGTCGTCGGCCACGACCTGCGGGCCGCCGCCGCGATGGGGCGGCTGCACTCGGCGCTGAGCGTGCTGGCCGCCGCGCCGCACGACGGGCCCGCCGCGGTCCTCGAGGCGCTGGACCGGGCGTCGGCGGCCATCCCCGGCGCGGCGCTCACCACCATCGGCTACGGCGAGTACGACCCCGTCACCTGCCGGCTGCGCTACGCCTGCGCGGGCCACCCGCCCCCGCTGCTGGTCACCGGCCGCGACGCCCGGTACCTCACCGGCGGGCGGTCGCGGCCGCTGTCGGCCGCCAGCGGGCCCCGCGCGGAGGACGAGGTCGAGGTCCCGCCCGGCTCGACGCTGGTCTGGTACTCCGACGGGCTCGTCGAGCGGCGTGACGCCGACCTCGACACCGGCCTCGCCCGCCTGGCGGCGGTCGCCGCCCGGCTCGACGGCGCCCACCTCCAGACGTGGTGCGACGCGGTGGTGGCCGAGCTCACCGGCGGGCAGCTGCTGCACGACGACGTCGTGCTCCTGTGCCTGCGGCTGCAGCCGACCGCGGCCGTGGTGACGCCGAGGACCTCGCTCCCGGCCGAGGTGGTGGAGCCGCAGCCCGCGACGTAGCGTCGCGCCGGCGCGAGGAGGACGCGGTGCCCGGGTGGGCGTGGACGGTGGCCGGGATCGTCGGGGGCCTGCTGCTGTGCTGGCTGGCACTGGTCGCGGCGCTCTGGGCGGCCCGGCCCGACGACCTGCGGGCGCGGGAGTTGGTGCGGCTGCTGCCCGACGTGCTCCGGCTGGTCCGCCGGCTGGCCGCCGACCGCTCGCTGCCGCGCGGGGTCCGCGTGCGGCTGTGGCTGCTGCTGGGCTACCTGGCGCTGCCGCTGGACCTGGTGCCCGACGTCGTCCCGGTGATCGGGTACGCCGACGACGCGGTCGCCGTGGCCCTCGTGCTGCGCTCGGTGGTCCGCCGCGCCGGCGCCGGCGCGGTCGCCCGGCACTGGCCCGGCACGGACGCCGGCCTGGCCGCGCTGCGCCGGGTGGCGCGCCTGCCCGGCTGAGCCGCGGCCGCGCCGGTTGCCTCCCGGGCCGGCCCGCGAGGACGCTGGTGTGCCCGCGGGACCGAGGAGCGGGCATGGCCGTGATCCAGGAGCCGGGCAGCGGGTTCGGGACGCTGCGGCACGTGACGGTCGACGGGGCCTCGCTGGCCTACCGGGAGGCAGGCGCCGGCGAGCCGGTGGTCCTCGTGCACGGCGGGCTCGGCGACCTGCGCACCTGGTCCGCCCAGCTCGGGCCGCTCGGCGCGCGGTGCCGGGTGGTCGCCTACAGCCGCCGCTTCGCCCGCCCCAACGCACCGGTCTCCGCCGGCGCGCCGGACCCGATGCCGGTGCACGTCACGGACCTGGTGGCGCTGCTGCGGGCGCTGGACGCCGCGCCGGCGCACCTGGTCGGCAACTCGTGGGGCGCGTACGTCTGCCTGCTCACCGCGCTGGAGCACCCGGACGTCGTCCGCGGCCTGGTCCTGGAGGAGCCGCCGCTGCTGCCGCTGGTGCTCGGCCCGGGACCCCGGCCGCGGCCGGCCGACCTGGCGCGCGCGCTGCGCCGCCGGCCGCGTGCGACGCTCGCGGTGCTCGGGTTCGGGCTGCGCACGTCCGCCCCGATGGCCTGGGCCTACCGGCGCGGCGACCCCGCGCGGGCGCTGGAGCTCTTCGCCCGCGGGGTGCTCGGTCGGCAGGCACTGGCGGCGATGGGCCCGGAGCGCCGGCAGCAGATGCGGGAGAGCGCGGACACGCTGCAGGCCGAGTTCCGCGCGGGCTTCCCGCCGGTGACCGAGGCGCAGCTGCGCACCGTGCGCGCGCCGGCCCTGCTGCTCACCGGCGAGCGCAGCCCGGCGGTCACGCGGGCGCTCGCCGACTGGCTCGCCGACCTGCTGCCGTCCGCCGAGCAGGTCGTCGTGCCGGGCGCCTCCCACCTGGTGCACGAGGACGCCCCCGCGGTCGTGGCCGACGCCGTCCTCCGCTTCGTCGGCCGCTGACCGGGGCGTCAGGACCGCTCGGCCGCCGCGGCGAGGTCGGCCAGGTCCGCCTCGATCGCCCGGGTCACCGCGCGCCGGCCGAGGGGGCCGGTGAGCGCCCCGAGGACCCGCGTGACCGTGGACGTCGGCCGGGCCCCGAACGTCATCGCCAGGTCGCTGCCCCCTTCGCCGGCCGGCGTCACCGCGACCGTGGACAGGTACCGGACGCCCGGCCGCACCGCCTCGGTGGTGTACGACCGCTGCGGCTCCACCGCGGTCACGGTCATCTCCTCGGTGGCCGAGCGTCCCAGCATGGCGCGGGTCTCCCGCCACCGCGTCCCGACGCCGAACTCCCCCGGCGTGAGGACCTCCACCGCGTCGATGCCCCGGACGACCTGCGGCGACCCCGCGAGGTCGGTGACCACCGCCCACACCCGCTCCGCCGGTGCCGCCACGTGCCGGCGGACCTCCACGTCCCGCATGCCGCCCCGCCCCCTCGCCGTGCTGCCGCCGCCGTGGCGGCACCGACACCCTGCCACCGGGGTCCGACGGTCCGTCCCGCCGCGGGCCGGCGCCCACCGGCGCCCGCGGACGGGACCGCGGGCCGGGCCGGATCGGGTTCCCGCCCCCGGCGGGGAGTGCGACCCTGCCCTGGACCACGACGCGATCCCGAGCGCCCGGGATCAGCAGCGCCGGGAGGCAGCATGGTCCGGAGCATCCTCTCCGCCCCGGGATGGCTCGTCTTCATCGGGCTGGTGGTGGTCTTCCCCGCGCTGGTCCTGCTCGTCCAGGTGGGGATCCGGCGCCGCTGGCCCGCCCTGGCACGGGGCGAGCACAACGACGTCGTCGGCTTCATCATCGCGGTGGTCGGTGTCATCTACGCGGTGCTGCTGGCCTTCGTCGTCATCGTCGCCTGGGAGAGCTTCACCCGGGCCGAGGAGGTGGTCGGCCAGGAGGCGAGCGCCCTGCGGACCCTCTACCGGGACAGCGTCGGCCTGCCCGCGGAGTCGCAGGCGGAGATGCGGGACCTGGTCCTGCGGTACGCGACCGAGGTGGTCGAGGACTCGTGGCCGGCCATGGCCGACGGACACCCGGGGGACCCCGAGGCGGGCGAGGTCCTGCAGGAGATGGCGGACGTGCTCGCCGGCACCCCCGTCACCACGCCCGGTCAGCAGGAGTTCGTCGGCGCGGAGGTGGACCAGCTGAACGAGCTCGTGAGCCTGCGCAGCCAGCGGCTCGACTTCGTCGAGAGCGGGATCCCCGCCAGCCTGTGGATCGCCCTGGTCGTCGGCGCCCTCGTCACGGTCGGCTTCGCGCTGCTGTTCGGCCTGGAGCGCACCGCGCTGCACCTGGTGATGGTGGGCAGCCTCGCGGTGCTCATCGGCGTCCTCCTGTTCGTCGCGGTCGGGTTCAACTTCCCGTTCGCCGGCGACGTCGCCGTGCACCCCACGGCCTTCGAGCGCGTGCTCGACGACTTCGGCGGCCCGGCGGACGGCGACTAACCGACGCGCGCCGGCTCCGCGGTCACCGTGTGCGCCGGACCTCGGTGCCCGGCGTCCTCAGCGGATCGCCGTCACCGCGCTGAGCGCGGCGCCCGGAGGGCCGATCCGCTCCGGTGGGAGCGGGTGCAGGCCCGCCTCGCGGAGCTGACCGAGAAGCACGTCGACGGCGGGCAGCTCCATGCGGCCCTCCTGCGCCCGCAGCAGCAGGTCCAGGTGGCGGCTGAACAGCTGCGGCCCGGCCACGGTGGTGACGACCAGGAGGGCGCCGCCGGGTGCGAGCAGGCGGGCGACCGCGCGCAGCAGGTCCACCCGCTCGTCGACCGGCACGTAGTGGACGACGTTGGCGAGCAGGGCCAGGTCGATGCCGGCGGCGAGGGCGCCCGGGCGACCGGCGGCGAGCGCCCTCCGGATGTCGACCACCTCGACGCCGGCCCGGTCGGCCAGGCCCCGCTCGCTCAGCGCCCGCCGGGCCAGCGCCGCGGCGTCGGGGTCGACGTCCACGCCGATGCCGGTGGCGTCCGGGGCCGCCTCGAGCATCGCCGCCAGGTACAGGCCGGCACCGCACCCGACGTCGAGCACCCGGCGCGGCCGGCGCTCGGCGACCGTGCGGGCCAGGTGGGCGCGGACCAGCGGGGAGATCGCCGCCGACATCCGGGCGATCACCTCGCCGTTCTCCGCGGTGTCGCGCCGCCGCGGGCCACCGCCCAGCTGCACCGGCAGGTCCCGGTAGAGCTCGGTGTGGTAGCCGCCGAAGCCCTCGTACGACGCGCGCACGACGTCGTCGCCGACGACCGCGCGGCCGGACCGGGTGAGCCGCCACGGGTCCTCCCCGGCGACCACCCCCGCGGCGGCGAGCACGCGGAGGTGGGCGGCCAGCAGGTCCCCGTCGGCCACACCCAGGCGCCCGGCCAGCTGCTCGGTGCCGGCCGGGCCCTCGCCGAGCGCGTCGAGCAGGCCCAGGTCGAGCGCGGCGGCGACCAGCTGCAGGCGCACCCCGGCCAGGCCGTCCCGCGCGGCGCGCAGCCGCGCACGGAGGTTCCCGCCGCCCAGCACCTCGGCCAGCACCCTCGGGTCGGGCATCCTCGCCATCGGGCACCTCCTCGGCCCCGGGAGCGCGACGGTAGCGCTCGCAGCCCCCACCGCGATCCCGCGCTCGCGCGCCGCGGACGTGACACTCGCCGACATCCGTGGACGGCGGGTCGCGGCGTGGCGCATCATTGGCAGTCGAGGGCCCCGAGTGCCAGCCGCCGCCGGCGCCGGACCCGTCCCACCCCCGCTCGACCAGGAGTGCCACGCCGTGCCCACGTACCAGTACGTCTGCACCGACCCCGAGGGCAAGCACCAGTTCGAGGTGGTGCAGTCCTTCACCGACGCGGCCGTGGCCGAGTGCCCGACCTGCGGCGCCCCCGTGCGCAAGGTCTACGGCTCGGTCGGCGTGGTCTTCAAGGGCTCGGGCTTCTACCGCACCGACAGCCGGTCGAGCTCGTCGACCGGCGACTCGTCGAAGGCCACCTCGTCGTCGTCCTCGGACTCGTCGTCGTCCTCCTCGACGTCGTCCAGCAGCAGCTCCTCGTCCTCGTCGTCTTCCTCGTCCTCGTCGACGGGCGGCGGCAGCAAGGCAGCCGCGAGCTGAGCCCCGGCCGTCCACAGCCGGACGGCCGCTCCACAGCTCCCCCGCCCCGGCGCCGCCCGGGCCCCCGGGCGCCCAGCCTGGGCCGGTGGTCCGCCTCCGCCGTCCCCGCTCCCCCGCCCTCCTGCTGCGCCGGTGCCTGGCGGCGGCGCTCGCCGTCGGCGCGCTGCTGCTCGCCCTGCGCCCGCCGCCGGCCCCGGTCGCGCCCCCGCCCGCCGGGACACCGGTGGTCACCGCCGCCGGCGACCTGGCGGCCGGGACGGTGCTGGGCGCCGACCTGCTCGCCACCGCGGAGCTGCCGGCCGGCGCGGTCCCGGCCGGCGTCGTGGCCGACCCGGCGCAGCTGGCCGGCCGGGTGCTGGCCGCGCCGCTGCGGGCCGGTGAGCCGGTCACCGACGTCCGCCTGCTCGGCCCGGGCCTGACGGCGCTGCTGTCGGCCGGCCAGGTCGCGGCGCCCGTCCGGCTGGCCGACCTCGCCGTCGCGGGGCTCGCCGCCGCCGGGGACCGGGTCGACGTGCTGGCCACCGCGCCGGGCGCGGCGCGGGCCGAGGCGGTGGCCCGCGGCGCGCTGGTCCTGGCCGCGCCCCGGTCCGGCGGGGACGACGGCGGGCTGCTCGTGCTCGCCGTCGACGAGGCCACGGCCGCCACTCTCGCCGCTGCGGCCACCACCGCCACGCTGACGTTGAGCCTGCCGCGGTCGCCGTGAGGGGATGGCCGGGTGCTCAAGGGCTTCAAGGACTTCCTGCTGCGCGGCAACGTCGTCGAACTGGCCGTCGCGGTGGTCATCGGCACCGCGTTCACCGCGGTCGTCACCGCGTTCACCGACTCGTTCCTCACCCCGCTGATCGCGCTGGTCACCGGAGGCGGCGGCGTCGGCGGCGAGTTCACCGTCAACGGCGAGACGTTCGCCTACGGCGCGTTCGTCAGCCAGGTGATCACCTTCGTGCTGACCGCGGCGGTCGTCTACTTCGTCGTCGTGCTGCCGATGAAGCGGATCGCCGAGCGGCGCCGGCGCGGCGTCGAGGCCGGACCCGCGGAGCCGACCGAGGTGGAGCTGCTCGCCCAGATCCGCGACCTGCTCCGGGAGCGGCAGGGCGATCCGCGCCCCTAGTCGGAGCCCCAGTGCGGCGGCCGGTCCTCCAGGTAGCGGCGGTCCGGGTCGCGGTCGTCGGGGCGCTCGCCCCAGCCGAGGTCGCGGTCGTCGGGTGCCCGCTCGGCCGGGGCCGCCGGCGCCGGCGGGGGCGCCTCGACCACCGGCACCCCGAGCCCGTCGAGGACCTCCGCCGAGGGCAGCCCGGCCAGCAGCGGCCCCGGCACGGCCAGCTTCGCGCCGCGGGTCCCCGAGCCGACGACGACGAGCCCCGCGGCGGCCACCGCGGCGTCGACCAGCACCGGCCAGGACGCCGGCAGCCCGATCGGCGTGATCCCGCCGTAGGCCATCCCGCTCTCGGCGACGGCGACGTCCTGCGGCGCGAACGACGCCTTGCGCGCGCCCAGGTGCCGCCGCACCAGGCCGTTGACGTCGGCGCGGGTGGTCGCGAGGACGACGCAGGCCACCAGCGTCGTCTGCCCCGCCCGGCGCGCGGCCACGACGACGCAGTTGGCCGAGGCCTCCGGCGGCACCCCGTACGCCTCGGTGAACGCGGCCGTGTCGGCGAGCGCGTCGTCGACGGGGGCGACCCACGCGGGCCCGGGCAGGCCGGCCAGCGCGGCCGCGACCGGGTCGGCGAGCAGGTCGGCGCGCGAGGCGGCGGGCACCCAGGTCAGCGAGCCGAGGACGGGGGGCTGGTCGGTCGGGTCGGGCACGTCCCGATCCTGCCCCCTGGCCGGATCCCTGCGACCGACGGCCCGATCACGGGCGGTGGGGACGGCGCCGACCGGCCAGGATGGGGCCCATGATCGGCCAGTTGCACTCCGTCGTGATCGACGCGCCCGACGCGCACGCGCTCGCCACCTTCTACGCCGAGCTGCTGGGGCTGGAGGTGAGCAAGGGCGGCCCGGGCGACGACTGGGTGGTGGTCAGCGGCCGCGGGCACCGGCTGGCGTTCCAGCAGGCGCCGGACCTGGTCCCGCCGGACTGGCCCGACCCGCAGCGCCCGCAGCAGTTCCACCTCGACGTCTACGTGACCGACGTCGACGAGGCCGAGCCCAAGGTGCTCGCCCTCGGCGCGCGGGAGCTGCCCGGCGGCGGGGGCGACTTCCGCGTCTACGCCGACCCGGTGGGCCACCCGTTCTGCCTGGTGTGGGACGCCGCGTGAGCGCGCAGGTGCCCGACGTCGACCGGAGCAGGGCCAGCGCGTTCGTCGCGGCCACCGGGTTCGACGTCGCCGAGGTCAGCGGCACCCGGGTCACCGGCACCGTGGAGCTCGGGCCGGACCACCACACCCCGTGGGGCGTCGTGCACGGCGGCGTCTACTGCGCGGTGATCGAGTCGGCGGCGTCGATCGGCGCCAGCACCGCCGTCGCCGACCGCGGCCAGTTCGCCGTCGGGGTGAACAACAGCACCGACTTCCTGCGGCCGGTCACCGCCGGCCGGCTCGACGTCGTCGCCGAGCCCGTGCAGCAGGGCCGCACCCTGCAGCTGTGGCTGGTGCAGCTCACCCGCGCCGAGGACGGCAAGCTCGTCGCCCGCGGCCAGGTGCGCCTGCAGAACGTGCCGTTCCCGGGGGCGTGAGCGACCGGGCCCGGCGCGCGGCGGCCGCCGCCACCGCGGTGGCCGCCGCCCACGGCCTCCGGTCCAACGGGCCGCGGGTGCTGCACGACGGCGTCAACGTCGTCGTCCACCTGGCCCCGGCGCCGGTCGTGGCGCGGGTGGCGACGCTGACACCGCTGCTGCGCCCCGACCCGGGCCGCCCGTTCGGCCGGGAGGTCGCGCTGGCCGGCGCCCTGGCCGCGGCCGGCGCCGCCGTCGTCCCGCCGAGCGACCTGCTGCCGCCCGGGCCGCACGTGCACGACGGGCTGACGCTCACCTTCTGGACCCGGGTGGAGGTGGTGGCGCGGTCGCCGGCCCCGGCCGAGGTGGCCACCGCGCTCGCCGACCTGCACGAGGTGCTCGCCGGCCTGCCGGTGACCGGGAGCCCGCTGGACACCCCGCTCGACGACCTCGCGGTCTTCGGCGAGCGGGCGGGCGCGTGGGGCGTCGGGCCCGCCGTCCGCGCCCACGTGGCGGAGCGGGTGGAGGCCCTCCGTCCCCGGCCGGGCGGCCGGGTGCAGGCGCTGCACGGCGACGCGCACCCCGGCAACCTGCTGGCCACGCCGGACGGCTGGCGGTGGGCCGACCTCGAGGACACCTGCGCCGGGCCGCCGGAGTGGGACCTCGCCTGCCTGCGGCTCACCTCCCGGCTGGACGGCCGGGCCGCGCTGGACGCGACCGGCGGCCCGTCCGACGCCGACCTCGCGCCGTGGCTGGAGCTGCGCCGGCTGCACGCCGCGGCCTGGTGGACCGTCGTCGCCGCCCACCACCCGGAGCGTCGGGAGCAGGCCGCGGCGGCCCTCGCCGGCCTGGTCGACCAGGGCCCGTCCTGCGGAAACTGAGCCACTGCCTCGTCGCTCGAGGCGGACCGGGGAACCCGCGACCTGGTCGTCAGCAGCGGGGTCACCCCAGCTGTCCCGCGCCGAGCGACGACTGCCTCGGAGATGCTCCGGAGGACCGAGAGTCCTCTGGCGCCGCCGACGGCTGCTGGTGCTGAGCCCGGTTCCTCACACGGTCATCGCCTCGCCTCCGGTACCCACGTCAGGGCGGCGACACCGGTCCCACGAGCCCGTCAGTCGTCCTCGGGGCCCCTGCCCGCCAGCGTCCGCACGGCCGCCTCGATGCCCTCGTCCTCATCCGCCACGGGCTCCATGTAGAGGCGCCCCCACGCGATGCGGCCGTCGCGGACACCGAGGACCATCACCCCCGCCACGGCCAGCGCGGCGGCGTCCGTTCGCGTGCCGGTCCAGCGCCACTCGGACCACTCGCGATCATCGTCCTGGCAGTGGCCGAGCAGCCTCGCCGAGAAGTCCGGCACCCCCGCGAACAGTGCCGACCAGTTGGCCCGGACCTGCTCACGGCCACCGAAGCTGCGGCCGGGATGTGCTGGTTGCTCACTCCTGTAGTCCTCGTGGAAGCAGTCGAGGAACGCCTCGAGGTCGTGGGCGTTCATCGCGTCCCGCAGCCGGATCGCCGCCACCATCCCACCTCTCCCCTCGTGTCCGGGGTCGCGGAGGGCCTGCCCCCAGGTCCTCGACGGGTGCCCGTTGCCGGGCGGGTCGAGCTCGACCCGCCCGGACGCGCCTGACGGTCAGGCCGCCAGTTGTCCCCTGGTGGACCGCTTCGGGACAGGGTCAGGAGTCCCGTCGCAGGAGATCCCCAGGACCGTCCCTCAGACCAGCGGGAGCGCGGGCTCGCGGTAGGTGGTGCCGGCCAGTGACGGCGGCAGCACGTCGGGGTCGAGCACCACGGAGAACAGCGCGCGCGGGTCCTGCAGCGTCGCGGGCGGACGGGCCGCGGCGCGCGGGACCACGTGGTCCCAGCGGGCCGGGCGGCGGTGCGGCAGCAGCTCGCGGCCGTCGAACAGGTAGTCGCCGAGCACCTCGCCGACGAGCAGGCCGGCGCCGTGCTCGACGGGCAGGGCCACCGGGTCGCCGGGGCGGATCTCGTCGAGGAAGGTGGACAGCTGCCGCAGGTCCTTGCTCGGCCGGCGCCCGGAGATCTCCTTGGCCAGCGCGCGCAGCTCGGCCGGCGAGAGGCCCGTGGCGTCGACGTCGATCCCCGACTGGGTGCCCAGCCCGACCACGCCGGCGGCCAGGCACGCGCCCAGCTCGTTGTGCGCCCGCGGCCGCACCACCCACACCCGGGTGCCCTCGGGCCCGGCCGCCGGCGGGACGTCGTCGGGACCGGGCCAGACGTAGGGCAGGTCGTCGGGTTCAGCGCCGAACAGCGGGGCGAACCGCGGCCGGTAGAAGTCCGGCTCCTTGGCCAGCAGGTTCGACCGGTGCGACAGGTGCAGCGCCTCGTCGCCGACCCAGGAGGGCAGCATCCCGGCGCGGGCGAGCTCGTCCTGCGTCACGCCCTCGACGTCGGGGGCGAACTCGGCGATCAGCGTGTGCGTGCTGTCGGCGAACCCGCGCTCGCGCCAGACCCGCACCATCGCCAGGCCGTAGGCGACCAGTGCCGCCGTCCGCCCGCGCCACATGTGCACGACCGGGTGCGAGGCCCAGCCGTAGTCGGGCAGCTCCAGGGCGCGCAGCACCTGCAGCGTCTCGACCCGCTGCTTGCCGAGGCGCGGTGAGTCCAGCAGCCGCGCGCTCTCCTCGAAGTCGGCCACCGGCAGGAAGGTCTGCATCGCGGCGGTTCCTGCCCGGCCGGGCGGGCGGTCAACCGCCGAGCGCCTCCAGGGCCGCCTCCCAGCGGGCGCGGCGGGCGTCGTCGTCCTGCTCCCACCAGGCCGGGCCGCGCTCCCCCAGCCCGGTCTTGGCCAGCTGCACGCGGTCCCGGGCGGCCCGCCGCGCCGCGGGGTCGGGGGCCGTGCGCGCCGCCGCGCGCGCCGTGCCCAGGTGGGAGAGCAGCCGGGCGCGGACGTCGTCGGGCAGGGCCGGGTCCGCCTTCCGCCACCGCCGCCCGTCGACGACGACCCAGCGGCCGTCGTCGGTGTGCTCGACCTCGCGGCGGGTCACGCGCCGCAGCGGCGGGCCAGCTCGGGCAGCACCTCGCCGAGCGGGGCGTCCACCTTCACGTCGACCTTCGCGTCGCCGCGCGTGGGGCCGAGGTTGACCACCGCCACCGGGATGCCGAGCTCGGCGGCGCGCAGCACGAACCGGTAGCCGCTCATGACGGTCAGCGAGGAGCCGAGGACGAGCAGGCCGGCGGAGTCCTCGAGCATCCGGAAGCAGGTGTCCACGCGGTCGCGCGGCACGGTCTCGCCGAAGAAGACGACGTCGGGCTTGAGCGGCCCGTCGCCGCAGGCGGTGCACCCGACCATCACGAAGCCGTCGAGCACCTCGTCGGGCAGCTCGGCGTCGCCGTCGGGGTTCACCTCGTCCGCGCGCGGGCCGAAGGCCGGGTTGGCGGCCCGCAGCCGGCGGTGCAGCTCGTCCCGCCGGGCGACGTCCCCGCAGGCCAGGCAGACCGTCCGGTCCAGCCCACCGTGCAGCTCGACGACGTCCCGGGCGCCGGCGGCCTGGTGCAGCCCGTCGACGTTCTGCGTGACGACGCCGGCGAGCAGGCCGGCGCGCTGCAGCCGGGCGACGGCGGAGTGCCCGGCGTTGGGGCGGGCGGCGGCCATCTGCGGCCAGCCGACGTAGCTGCGCGCCCAGTAGCGGTGCCGCCCGCGCGGGTCGCGGCGGAAGGTCTGCCAGGTCATCGGCGTGTGCCGGCGCAGGGAGCCGGTGGCGCCGCGGTAGTCGGGGATGCCGGAGTCGGTGGACAGGCCGGCGCCGGAGAGGACGAGGACGTCTCCGTCGGCGACCAGGCCGGCCAGCTCGTCGAGGCCGTCCGCGGTCTGGACGGCGGGGAGGGCGGCGGTCACCGGCCCATGGTCCTCCGTGACCGCCCGCCGCGCCGCCGTCGTCAGGCGAGCCGGCCCTCCAGGCGGCCGAGCAGGTCGTCGTACACGCGGCGCAGGCCCTTGGGGGCGAAGGTGCGCTCGAAGAAGCCGCCGATCCCGCCGGCGCCGTTCCAGGTGGTGCGCACCCGCACGGTGCTGCTGCCGGCGTCGGCCGGGGTGACGGTCCAGGTGGTGACCATCGAGGAGCGGGTGTCGGTCTCGACGAGGGCGCCGTCGGGCTCGGTGACCTCGACGTCCTGCTCGCGCACCCGCTTCGACGTCGCGGCGAACCGCCAGTGCACCCGCGTGCCCGCGCCCTGGCCGCCGGCCTCGACGCGGTAGTCGCTGAACTGCTCGGGCAGCACCTCGCGCCGGGTGCCGGTGTAGTCGGCGAGAGCCGCCCGCACCCGCTCGGCGGGGGCGCGGACGACGCGTTCGGCGGTGGCCACGACCTGTCCCATGGCCGCCATCCTGCCCTCGCCGGCGCCAGCCCCGCCGCGGGGGCTCAGCCGGCCGCGTCCTCGGCGTCCAGGTAGGAGCAGCGGAACCGGGCGCCGGCCATCGCCTCGGTGAAGCGGGCCTCCCAGGCGGGGTCGTCGGACGGGAAGGTGGCGAACACGCGGTCCTCGAGCACGACCGGCGCCCCGTCGGGGCCCGGGTACGAGCGGCGCAGCAGCACCCGCGTCTGCCCGTCGACCTCGTCGTGCGCCGGCGCCCACCGGGCCCGCGGGAGGGCGGCCCGCCGGCCCGCGGTCCAGACGCCGATGCGGGACAGTAGCAGGGCGACGAGCACCAGCAGCAGCACGATCTCGACCACTGCGAGCAACACACACTGACGGTAGACACCGGGGACGCTGCGCGGGCCCCTCCCGGTCGTCCCGGTAGCCTCGGCTCCGCACACCCCGGTCGGCGCTGCGCCGACGAGCCCCCGTAGCTCAGGGGATAGAGCATCGGTTTCCTAAACCGTGTGTCGCAGGTTCGAATCCTGCCGGGGGCACCCGTGCCGGGCGTCCGGCGTTCCGGTCGCGGCCGGACGCCCTCTACCGTTCCGGAGCATGGTGGACGACGCGGAGTCGGTGGGACCTGCAGCGCCGTCGGACGCGCTCCTCGTGCCGCTGTCCTGGGACGGGCCGCAGGGCTGCTACGAGCAGCGGGAGGGCGTCCTCGAGGAGACGGCCCTGCTGTACGCCCGGCTGACCGCCGGGGACCCGGCCGGCCAGTTCGTGGTCTACCGCTACCTGGAGGCCTGGCGGGAGCACCTCCGGCTCTGCCTGCAGGGCGTCGTCGAGGACCTGCCGGCGCTCACCGGGGAGTCCCTGACGCTCGACGGGGACGACGTCTTCGCGCACTGGAGCGTCGTGCAGGCGGTGCTGGTCGGGCTGTGGCCCGACGCCGCCGAGGACACGGCGGTGACGTCCCGCGCCCTGATCCGGCTGCAGACCGCGTTCGGCTCCGACCGCGTCGACGTCGGCGCGGTCCACCGCGAGATGCGCGCCGCGGCGGCCTTCTTCGACGGCGTGCAGGCCCGGGCGCAGGCCGAGCTGGAGCTCCTGCAGGACCGCCTCGACCACCTGCGCTGAGCCGGCGCGGCGTCTGCACCTGGAGGTCCGCCGGTCCGGGTGGGCCCGAGGGGACACCGCGGGTACCGGGGACGCATGGCACTCCGCAACGCCGCGGTCGCGGCCGCCGGCCGGTGGACCGACCCCGACGACGGCATCCGCTACCCCAGCGGCGAGGTGCACGCCTGGGAGCGCGGGCGCAACGAGACCGTCTGCGGTCTGTCGCTGTCCCGCTCCCGGCTGGCCCGCTTCCCGCACGTGAGCTGGGCCGACGTGCAGCCCGAGTCCGGCCGGCACGCCGAGGAGGTGCAGGCCGTGTGCCGCCGCTGCCGCGCCGCGCTCGGCGCCCGCCGGGACGACCGCGGGTGGACGCGCACGAACCCCCGCCCCTGACGGCCACCTCGTGGTACCCGTACCACGAGCGAGCAGGGAGGCCGTCATGGAGTTCCTCGTCGTGGCACTGGTCCTGGCCGTCGCCGTCGGGGGCCTCGCCGTCGCCGTCGCGCACGCCTCCCGGCCGGAGGACCCGTGGGGTCCGAGCGTGCTCCGCCTCGCCCCCATCGCGTTCGTCGCGGGCGCCGTCCTGGCGCTGTGGGGCGGCACCGGCTGACGAATCGTCCGGCGGACACCCGTTCGTGCAGGAAACCTCCCGGCCTCCGAGGCGTTACCGTTCCAGATGCACGTCGTGCCCCCGGCAACGGCGCCGGGGCATAGCGGAGGTGGGAACGCAACGATGGAGACCACGGTGGTCGACGTCCCCGAGCGGGGACGGTTCGAGGTGCGGGTCGGCGAGCGCGTCGTCGGACTGGCCAGCTACCACGTCGAGAACGGCACGATGGCCCTGCCGCACACCGAGGTGGACCCCAGCATGGGGGGACGCGGACTCGGCAAGGTCCTGGTGGGTGGCGTCCTCGACGCCGCCCGCGAGCGCGGCCTGCACGTCCTGCCCTACTGCTCCTTCGTGCGCCACTACATCCAGCAGCATCCCGAGACGCTCGACCTCGTCGCCGACGACGACAAGCCCCACTTCGGCCTGGCCACCGCCGACCGCTGACCCGGCGCTGACCTGCGGCCCCGCGCCGGGCGACCTAACCTGGCGCGGGTGCCGACAGCCCTGCTCTGGTTCCGCCGCGACCTGCGGCTGCGCGACCACCCGGCGCTGGTCGCCGCGGTCGAGGCGGCCGGCCGGGACGGCAGCGTGGTGCCCGTCTTCGTCGTCGACCCGCGGCTGTGGGGGCCGTCGGGGCGACCGCGGCGGGAGTTCCTGCGCGGCTGCCTGGCCGACCTGCGCGGGCAGACCGGCGGGGCGCTGGTCGTCCGCTCCGGGGACCCGGCGCGCGTCGTCCCCGACCTCGTCCGCGAGACGGGCGCGGCGAGCGTGCACGTGTCGTTCGACGCCGGGGTGCACGGGCGGGCGCGGGACGCGGCGGTCGAGCGGGCGCTGGGCGAGGTCCCGCTCGTCCGCACCGGCTCGCCCTACGGCGTCACCCCCGGCCGGCTGACCAAGGGCGACGGGACGCCGTTCAGGGTCTACTCGCCGTTCGCGCGGGCCTGGCGGGCGCGCGGGCTGCACTCCCCCGCCCCCTGCCCGGACGACGTCGTGTGGGCCGACGGCGTCCGCTCCGAGGACCTGCCGCCGGCGCAGGACCTCGACGGCACGGTGCTGCCCCCGGCCGGCGAGCGCGCCGGGCTGGACGCCTGGGCGCTGTTCCGCGACCAGCGGCTGCTCGGCTACGCGACGTCGCGCGACACCCCCGGCACCGACGGCACCAGCCGGCTGTCGGCGCACCTCAAGTACGGCACCGTCCACCCCCGGACGCTGGTCGCCGAGGCGCAGGCGCTGGCCGGGGACCACGGCGAGGCGGTGGAGCGCTTCGTCGGCGAGCTGATCTGGCGCGACTTCTACGCCGACGTCCTGTGGCACCGCCCCGACACCGCGCACGAGCCGTTCGACCCGGACATGAAGCGCATGCAGTACGACACCGGCCCGGTCGCCGACGAGCACTTCGCCGCCTGGGCCGAGGGGCGCACCGGCTACCCGATCGTCGACGCCGGGATGCGGCAGCTGCGCGGCGAGGCCTGGGTGCACAACCGCGTGCGCATGATCCTCGCGTCCTTCCTCACCAAGGACCTGCACGTCGACTGGTGGCGGGGGGCGACGTACTTCCTCGACCACCTCGTCGACGGCGACCTGGCCAGCAACCACCACGGCTGGCAGTGGGTGGCCGGCACCGGCACCGACCCCTCGCCGTACCACCGCGTGTTCAACCCGACCCGGCAGGGCCGGCAGTTCGACCCCGACGGCGTCTACGTGCGGCGCTGGGTGCCGGAGCTGCGCGACGTCCCCGACCGGTACGTGCACGAGCCGTGGACCATGCCCGGCGGCCCGCCGGAGGGCTATCCGCTGCCGGTCGTCGACCACGCCGAGGAGCGCCAGGTGGCGCTGGCCCGCTACCGGGCGGTGCGCGGTGCCTGAGGGCCACACCCTGTACCGGCTGGCCAGGGAGCAGTCGGAGCTGTTCGCCGGCCGGCCGGTGCACGTCACCAGCCCGCAGGGCCGTTTCGCCGCCGGCGCCGCGCTGCTCGACGGGCGGGTGCTCGAGGAGGTCACCAGCTACGGCAAGCACCTGTTCGCCGACTTCGGCGGCGACGTGCTGCACGTCCACCTGGGCCTCTACGGCACCTACACGACCGGCGTCGGCGACCCGCCCGCCCCGCGCGGCGCGCTGCGGATGCGCTGGGTGGCCGACGGGCCCAAGGGCGAGGGCGTGTGGACCGACCTGCGCGGCGCGACGGCGTGCGACGTCCTCCCCCGGCCCGAGGTCGACGCGATCCTCGACCGGCTCGGCCCCGACCCGCTGCGCACCCGCCGGGGTGGCCCGCTGTCGTACGCGAAGGTCGGCCGCAGCCGGACGGCGGTCGGCGCGCTGCTGATGGACCAGTCGGTGCTGGCCGGCGTCGGCAACGTGTACCGCGCCGAGATCCTCTTCCGGCACCGGATCTCGCCGTTCCGGCTGGGCCGCGACGTCGGCGCGCAGGAGTGGCAGGCGCTGTGGGACGACCTGGTGGTGCTCATGCGCGCCGGCGTCCGGATGGGCCGGATCGTGACCACCCACCCGGCCGACCGCTCCCGCCGCTCGGGTGCGGTGCGCCGCGAGGACGCGCACTACGTCTACCGGCGCACCGGCCTGCCCTGCCGGATCTGCGGCACCGAGGTGCGCACCGAGGAGATGGTCGGCCGCAACCTCCACTGGTGCCCCGTCTGCCAGGCGGTCTGACGGCCCCTCTGCAGAGGCCCACCGCGAGCGTGCGAGCGGTGGGGGGGCAGAGGGGTCCTTCGTCTAGAGGGCGCCCTTGGCGGCGTCGCCGGCGGGGTGGGCGGTGAGCACCTGGACGGCGGGGCGCTCGGTGAGCTTGCCCTCGAGCTTCGCCGACAGCGCGGTCAGCGGCTCGGCCTTGCCGTGGGTGGCCAGCGCCTCGGGGCTCTCCCACTGCTCGACCATGACGAACACCCCGCGGCCCTCGTGCAGCGCGTACCGCTCGCAGCCGGGCTCCTCGTGCACCTGCGGCACCGTCTCGAGCACGGCCTGGCGGACCTCGTCCACGTGCTCGGGCTTCGGGCTGATGGTGGCGACGACGACGACGGACACGGGCGGTCCCCTCTGCGGTGGGTGGTGGGCTCGCCGGGCGGTGATCTGGCGCACCACGCCCCGGCCGGGCCAGGATGCCAGTCGTGGCCGACGACGGATCCCCCGCCCCGGACGGCGAGCGGCCGCTGCGGGTCGCCGTCGTCGGCGCCGGCCCGGCCGGCATCTACGCCGCCGAGACGCTGACCCGCCGCGCACCGGTCCCGGTGACCGTCGACCTGCTCGACCGGCTGCCCACCCCGTTCGGCCTGGTCCGGCACGGCATCGCGCCCGACCACCCGAAGATGCGCGCGATCCGCGACACCCTGCACCGCGCGCTGGACGACCCCGGCGTGCGGTTCGTCGGCAACGTCGAGGTGGGCACCGACGTCTCGCTCGAGGAGCTGCGCGCGCACGTCGACGCCGTCGTCTACACCTACGGGGCGGCGCTGGACCGGGCGCTGGCGATCGAGGGCGAGGACCTCACCGGCAGCCTCGCCGCCACCGACCTGGTCGCCTGGTACTGCGGCCACCCCGACGCCCAGCGCGCGAGGGTGGAGGCGGCGCTGGCGGGCGCGCGGCGGGCCGTCGTCGTCGGCGTCGGCAACGTGGCCCTCGACGTCGCCCGCGTGCTCTCCCGCTCCCCGCAGGAGCTCGAGCCCACCGACATGCCCCAGCACGTGCTCGACACCCTCGCCGCGACGCCGGTCGAGGAGGTCACCGTGCTCGGCCGCCGCGGTCCGGCGCAGGCGTCGTTCACCACGATGGAGCTGCGCGAGCTCGACGGGCTCGAGCGGACGACCGTGCTCGTCGACCCGGCCGACCTCGACCTCGACCCGGCCGCCGAGGAGCGCCTGGCCGGCGACCGCAACGCCAGCCGCAACCTCGCCGTCCTGCGCGAGTGGGCCGGCCACCGGCCCGAGCCCGGCCGCGGCCGGCTGTGGCTGCGCTTCTACCGCCGGCCGGTGCGCATCCTCGGCACCGGCCGGGTCACCGGCATCGAGGTGGAGCGCACCGCCGTCGACGGCGACGGGCGGGCCGTGGGCACCGGCGAGACCGAGGTGCTGCCCACCGACCTCGTCGTCCGCTCGGTCGGCTACCGCGGGCAGGGCCTGCCCGGCCTGCCGGTCGACCCGCGCACCGGCACCGTGCCCAACGAGGAGGGGCGGGTGCTGCGCGACGGCGCCCGCTCCCCCGGCGAGTACGTGGCCGGGTGGATCAAGCGCGGGCCCACCGGCGTCGTCGGTACCAACAAGCACGACGCCCGCGAGACCGTGGCCTCGCTGCTGGCCGACGCCGAGGCCGGGGTGATCGGCGCGCACGGCGACCGCGACGACCTGGTGCGCACGCTGCGCGCCCGCGGCGCCGAGCCGGTGCTGCTGGAGGACTGGCGGGCCATCGACGCCGCCGAGGTCGCGCTGGGCGCCACCCGCGGCCGCGCCCGGACCACGCTGCACGAGCGCGAGTCCCTGCTGGCCGCGGTGCGGGCGGCCGCCGCGCGCTAGTCCCGCACGGCGGCGATCAGGTCCCGCGCGCCCTGCGTCGACGCCGCCGCGACGAACCGGATCAGCGTCTCGGTGTCCGGCCGCAGGCGGAGCGGGTCGCCGTCCGGGGTCAGCGCCACCCCGCCGGCGGCGGCGAGCGCGGCCAGCCCGCCGGCGACGTCGTGCACGTGCGTGCCGCTGCGGTCCAGGTCGTGCCAGGCGCCGGCCGACCCGTCGGCGACCAGGCACAGGTCGACGGCGGTGCAGCCGGTGACCCGCACGCGGTGCGCTGTCGCGGGCACCCGCACGGTCCGGCCCGACGGCGCGACGACGGTGCTGCCCTCCCGCACCCGCGCCGGCACGCCGTCCCGCTGCGCGCCGGTGTCCGCGGTCCCGGCCCAGCGGCGCCCCGAGGACAGGTCGACGACGAGCCCGGCCACCGCCCTGCCGCGGTGCACCAGCGCCGCCGAGAACGCCCACGGCGGCAGGCCGGCGCGGAAGTTGCCGGTGCCGTCGAGCGGGTCGAGCACGATCCACGGGTCGTCGTCGGACACGGCGGGGTCGGGCCGCTCCTCCGACAGCACGGGCACGCCGAGCGGGGCCAGCGTCCCGGCCGCGGCGGCGTGCGCGGCCTCGTCGGCGGCCATCGACCAGCTGCCGTCGTCCTTGCGCCGGTCGCGGCCGGTGTCGCGGGCCAGCGCCACGGCCACCTCGACCCGCGTCGCGGCCAGCGCGGCCAGGTGCGCGAACCGCGCGGTCAGCGGCGCGTCGTCCGGCGGGGGCGCCACCTCGACCACCCGGCCGGTGCCGGCGTCGCGGACCTGCGAGCAGCCCCAGGCCGCGGCGACGGCGAGCAGCGCGGACCGGCCGGTGACGTGCGTGGAGCGGTGCACGACGACGGCCTCGGTCGTGCCCTCGTCGGTCCAGCGGCGCCGCAGGTGCGCGGCGGCGTCGTCGCCGACCAGCAGCCGGGCGCCGGGGTCGAGCAGCTCGGGCGCCAGGGCCGCCGGGCCGACGCCCAGCAGCCGGGCCGCGGCGCGCAGGTCCTCCCCCGACGCCGCCACCCGCATCGTGTCCGCCACGGTCCCCCCGCCGTCAGTGCTCCCCCGGCACGGTAGGCCACCGGCGGGCGCGGGGTAGGGCGCCACGGTGACGGCCCCCGCGCGCACCTCCCTCGACGACGTCGACGTCGTGTTCCTCGTCCACCGGGAGGCGCCGGAGATGCTCGCCCGGCACCACGCCGCGGTGGCGGCGGCGACGGGACGGGGGTGGCGGGGCCGGGCGCTGCTGGTGGAGAACGCCGCCGCACCGGCGACCTCCGCGGCCGCCCGCGCCCTCCTGCGCGACTGCCACCCCGACGCCGAGCACCGGGTGCTGTCCTCCCCGCGCAACCTCGGCTGGGCGCGCGCCGTGGACCTCGCCCTCGACGCCTGCGCCGGCCGCTACGTCGCGCTGGTCAACTCCGACGGCGAGCCCGACCCCGGCACGCTGCGCCGGCTGGCCGCGGTCCTCGACGCCGAGCCGCGGGCGGTCTGGGCCGCGCCCGCGGTGCACGGCCCCGGCGAGGACGACGACCCGCCCGGACCGCCGTTCCCGGCCGAGGAGCTGGCCGGCACCGCGCTGGTCGTGCGCCGGGCGGAGTTCCTCGCCGCCGGCGGCTTCGACCCCCTGTACTTCTTCTACAACGAGGACCGCGACGCCTCCCGGCGGCTGCGCGCGGCCGGGCACCTGCTGCTGCGGGTGCCCGACACCGTCTTCCGGCACGGCAAGGGCGGGCGCACCGCCCGCGGGGTGTTCCTGCGCGAGTGGCACTACGCCCGCACCGTCCAGGTGCTCCTCCCCCAGCACGCCGACCGGCCGGTCCGGGAGACGGCGGCCTTCCTCGCCCGGCGGGGACGCCCGGTCCTCGAGCACCTCCGCGACGGCGACGCCCCCGGCGCCGCGGGCATCGCGCTGGCACTGGCCGAGCTGCCGCGCGGGCTGGTGATGGCCGCCGCCCGGCGCCGCCGCCCCTGGGACGGCGCCCGGCTGGCCGCCTGGCTGGACCGCCACCGCCTGCCGGTGACGGAGCTCGGCCCGGGTCGCTGAGCCCTCCCGGCTCAGCCCGAGTTCCGCAGCGCCGTCGCGATCCCGTTGATCGTCAGCTGGATGTTGCGCCGCACCAGCTCGTCGTCGTCCCCGGTCCGGCGCCGGCGCAGCATCTCCACCTGCAGGTGGTGCAGCGGCTCCAGGTAGGGGAACCGGTTGCGGATCGACCGGGCCAGCGACGGGTTGTCGGCCAGCAGGTGGTCGTCACCGGTGACCGCGAGCAGCACCCGGCAGGTGCGCTCGTGCTCGGCGGTGATCTGGTCGAACACCCGCGCCCGCAGCTCCTCGTCCGGCACCAGCCCCGCGTAGCGGGCGGCGAGGTCGAGGTCGGTCTTGGCCAGGACCATCCCCATGTTCGACAGGACCGTCCGGAAGAACGGCCACCGCCGGTGCAGCTCCTGCAGCCGGGCCAGCCGCGCCGGGTCGTCCCCGATCCAGGACTCCAGCGCCGACCCGGTGCCGTACCAGCCGGGCAGCATGATCCGCGCCTGCGACCAGCTGAACACCCACGGGATGGCCCGCAGGTCGGCGATCCGGTCACCGGCCTTGCGCGAGGGCGGGCGGCTGCCGATGTTCAGCTCGGCCAGCTCGCGGATCGGCGTCGCGGCGCGGAACCACTCCACGAACCCCGGGGTCTCGTGCACCAGCGCCCGGTAGGCCGCCTGCGCGCGGGCGGCGAGGTCGTCGAGCAGCGCGTAGGCGTCCTCCGCGCCGTCGCCGAGGCCCTCGACGTCGAGCAGCGTGGCCTCCAGCGTCGCCGCCACCAGCGCCTCGAGGTTGCGGCGGGCGAGGTCGGGCTCGCCGTACTTGGCCGCGATGACCTCGCCCTGCTCGGTCAGCCGCAGCGCGCCGGCCACCGCGCCGGGCGGCTGCGCGCGGATCGCCTCGTAGCTCGGGCCGCCGCCGCGGCCGACGGTGCCGCCGCGGCCGTGGAACAGCCGCAGCCGGATCTCCTCGCGCCGCGCCACCTCGACCAGCGCCAGCTCGGCCCGGTACAGCGCCCAGTTGGCGGCGAGGTAGCCGCCGTCCTTGTTGCTGTCGGAGTAGCCGAGCATGACCTCCTGCGCGTCGCCGCGGTTGGCGACCAGCGCCCGGTACACCGGCTGGGCGAGGACGGCGGTCATCGTCTCCCCGGCGCCCTGCAGGTCGGCGATCGTCTCGAACAGCGGCGAGATGCCGACCGGGCAGGTGGGGCCGTCCTCGCCGTCGGGGTCGAGCAGGCCGACCTCCTTGAGCAGGACGGCGACCTCCAGCACGTCGCTCACCGACTCGCACATGCTGATCACGTAGTTCGGGATCGCCCGCGGGCCGAGCAGCGCGACCTGCCCGGCGGCGGCCTCCAGCAGGTCCAGCTCCCCGCGGGCCAGCTCCGACAGCTGCGCACCCGGGCGCACCAGCGGCCGGCGCATCCGCAGCTCCCCGGCCAGCAGCTCCACCCGCGCGGCCTCGTCGAGGGCGGCGTAGTCGGGACAGACGCCGGCCCAGGCCAGCAGCTCGGCGAGGACCTCCTCGTGGACCGAGGAGTTCTGCCGCATGTCCAGCCCGGCGAGGTGGAAGCCGAACACCTCGACGGCGTCGCGCAGCCGGGCCAGCCGGTCGTCGGCCAGCGCGCCGGCGCCGTGGCTGCGCAGCGAGGCGTCGACGACGGCGAGGTCGGCGAGCAGCTCGTCGGGGGTGTCGTAGGGGTCGAGCTCGGCGATCGGCGGCACGCCGGGCACCCGCCCGAGGACCCGCTTCGCCGTGGCGGCCAGCCGGGCGTGCACGCCGTTGAGCGCCCGCCGGTAGGGCTCGTCGGCGCGGAACGGCGAGTCGTCGCGGGAGGCCTCGGCCAGGTGCGCCAGCTCGGGCGTCGGCGTGACCAGCCGGTCGGACATCGACAGCTCGCGGTACAGCTGCACCAGCTCGCCGAGGTGGTGGGCCAGCGCGGTCTCGGCCTGCCGGGTGCTGGCCCGGCGGACGGCGTCGGCGGTGACGAACGGGTTGCCGTCGCGGTCGCCGCCGATCCACGAGCCCGGCTGCAGCACCGGCTGCGTCGGCAGGCCGGCGTGCGGCCAGCGCTCCCGCAGCGCGCGGCGCAGGTCGGCGTTGATCTCGGGCACCACCCGGAACAGCGACAGGTCGTAGTAGCGCAGCGCCTCGTCGATCTCGTCGGCCAGCCGCAGCCGGGACAGCCGCAGCAGCGCCGTCTGCCAGAGGGTGAGCACCGCCCGCTCCAGCTGCGCCGACCAGGCGGCCTCGTCCACCTCGCCCGGCGCCATCCGGTCGCGCTCCCGGATCAGCTCGGTGACCTCCTGCTGCACCTGCGAGATCGTCCTGCGGCGCACCTCGGTGGGGTGCGCGGTGACCACCGGGACCACCAGCGCGCCGGCCAGCTCCCGCGCGACGACGTCGGGGTCCAGGTCCGCCCGGTCCAGCAGCGCGAAGGTGGCCGCGAGGCTGCCCGGCTGCGGCGGCGACCCGGCCCGGCGGTGATGCCGGCGGCGGCGCTCGTGGTGCAGGTCCTCGGCCAGGTTGGCCAGCAGCGAGAAGTGGCTGAACGCGCGGATGACGTGGTTGGCCGCGCGGACGTCGAGGTCGCCCATGCGGGCGGCGACCTCCGCCCGGTCGGTCTCGGAGCGGCGGAGCGCGAAGGCCTGCACGCGCGTGGACTCGACCAGGTCCAGGACGTCGTCGCCGCTCTGCTCCCGGATCACCTCGCCGAGGACCCGGCCGAGCAGCCGGATGTCCTCGCGCAGCGGGGCGTCGTCGGCCCGGCCGTCCCCCTCGGGGTCGCGCCCGGGCAGGCGCAGGTCGGCGACGTCGACGGTGGCTTCCGACATGCGGGCAGTATCGGCCCCCGATGTGACGGGCGGGTGTCCCGGGGGAAGCTCCCCCGCGTGCTGACGCTGCGCGCCACCCCCGCCGCCCCCGCCCCCGCCGGCCACGGGGAGGGCCCCACCTGGGACGACGCCCGCTCCGAGCTGCTCTGGGTCGACATCAGCGCCGGTCAGGTCCGCCGGGCGGTCCTCGACGGCGACAGCCTCGCCGACGCCGGCTCGCTGCACGCCGGCGACACCGTGGGCGCCGTCGTCCCGGCCGCCGGCGGCGGGTGGCTGGCCGCCGCCGGCGCCGGGTTCACCCACCTCGCCGACGACGGCACCGCGCGGGTGCTGCTGGAGCTGGCCGGCGAGGGCGGCGGCCCGGACGACGGCGGCACCCGCATGAACGACGCGAAGTGCGACCGCGCCGGCCGGTTCTACGCCGGGACGATGGCCTTCGACCAGCGCCCCGGCGCCGGCACCCTCTACCGGCTGGACACCGACGGCACCGTCACGACCGTCCGCGACGGGCTGACCGTCTCCAACGGGCTGGGCTGGTCGCCCGACGACCGCACCGTCTACCTCGCCGACTCCGGCCCCGGCCTGGTGCACGCCTTCGACCACGACCCGTCCTCCGGCGCGTGGAGCCGCGGGCGGGTGCTGCTGGAGACCGGCGGCCCCGACGGCGTGGCCGACGGGCTCACCGTCGACGACGAGGGCTGCCTCTGGACGGCGATGTGGGGCGGCGGCCAGGTGCGCCGGTGGTCCCCGGAGGGCGAGCTGCTCGCCGTCGTCGAGGTGCCGGTGGCCCACACCTCCAGCTGCGCCTTCGCCGGACCCGACCGCGGCCTGCTGGTCATCAGCACCGCGCACGGCGACGGCGACGAGGCCGAGGCGGGGCGGCTGTTCACCGTCCGGCCCGGCGTCACCGGCGCGCCGGCCAACCCCTACCGGGGCCCGCTCGCCGGCCTCCGCCAGGCGGACTAGCTGTCCTGGAGGAGCGCCAGCGCGGCGGCGGCGAGCCGGTCGCCGGCCGCGGCGCCCCGCTCGAACTCCTCCGCGGCGCCGGGCAGGTCGCCGCGGTCGGCCAGCAGCACGCCGAGGTTGTGGTGGCAGTACGCGTCGCCGGCCTGGATCCCGGCGCGGTAGGCCTCCTCGGCGGCCTCGTCGTCGGCGAGCAGCTCGCGGTAGAGGTTGCCCAGCGGCAGCCACGCCACCTGCTCGCCGAGCTTGGCGCCGCGCTCGAGCACCGAGCGGGCCTCCTCCGGGCGGCCGGTCTGCAGCAGCAGCGCGGCCAGGTCGGCGCGGGCGGCCGCGAAGTGGGCGGCGCCGGCGCGCAGCCGGTCCTCCAGCGCCGGGTCGAGGGTCGCGCACCACTGCCAGCAGGCGGCGACGGCGTCGGCCTCGGCGTCGCCGCTCGCGGCCAGCTCCTCGGCGACGGACAGGGCCTGGTCGCGCTCCCCCTGCTCGCGCAGCAGGAAGGCCAGCTGCAGGCCGCCCTCGGTGTCGCCCGCGTCGGCGGCACCGCGGTAGGCGGCCATGGCCCCCGCGAGGTCGCCGAGCTGCTCGAGCACCAGCCCGAGGTTGCGCCAGGCGTCGTCCTCGCCGCCGGCCAGGGCCACCTCGTAGGCCTCGGCGGCCTCGGTCCAGCGCTCCTGCGCGGCGAGGCTGTTGCCCAGGTCGTAGTAGCCGGTGACGTCGCCGAGCTCGGCCGCGCGGCGGAAGCACCACTCGGCGTCGGTCTGCCGGCCGGCGTCGGCGAGGTCGCAGCCCAGCTCGATCAGCTCGTCGGCGTCCTCGGAGGCCTGCAGCCGCCAGAGGCGCGCGTCCAGGTCCTCGGTCATGGCGCCGATGATGGCCGCGCTGACCTGGGCGCACGCCCTCCGCAGGGGTGAGGTCACCCCAACGTGTCCGGTGCTCGTCCGGGCGGGTGTCCCCCCGCCCGGTGCTCAGGCCTGCCCGGCCCGCAGGGCCTCCCGCAGCTTGGTCTTCCCGCTGGTCCGGAGCAGGGCGCCGGAGTACACCCGGCCGCCCAGCCGGACCACCAGCGCGATCGCCACGAGCATGAGGACGACGGCCAGGCCGACCTCCCAGAGCGCGACGTCGCCGGCCGCCTGGCGCACCGGCATGACCATCGGCGAGAGCCCCGGCACGTAGGAGGTCACCGCGGCCAGCGACCCGTCCGGGTCGCTCGCCGCCTGGACGGCGACGATGAACCCCGCGACCAGCACCAGCGACGCCGGGGTCAGCACGCTGCCGAGGTCCTCCTGCCGGCTCACCAGCGAGGCGGCGACGGCGAACAGCGAGGCGTAGAGCGCGTAGCCGAGGACGAACCAGAACAGCAGCCACAGCACGGTGCCCACCAGCTCGCCGGGCAGGTCGACCACGTCGAAGGCCAGCGCGCCGCCGACCCCGATCGCGGCGATGACGGCGATCTGCGCGAGGCCGAGCACGCCGAGGCCGAGGATCTTCCCGGCCAGCAGCTGCCACGGCCGCATCGTGGCCAGCAGCAGTTCCACCACCCGGCTGGACTTCTCCTCGACGACGCCCTGCGCGACGAACTGGGCGAAGAGGATGAGCAGGCTGTAGAGCACGACGACGCCGACGATCGCGACCACCACGTTCTGCCCGTCGCCGTCGTCGTCGAGCGCGGTCACCGACAGCTGCGGCAGGTCGGCGGGGTCGACGCCGGCCTGGGCGAGCACGTCGGTGAGCGCGACCGCCCCGACCGCGCCGGACACGACCGCCTCCAGCGTCGTGTCGGGCTCGCGGACCACCAGCTCGGGGGCGGCGGCCGCGCCGACCAGGGCGCTGTCGACCTCCTCGGTCTCGACGGCGGCGCGCGCGGCGTCGTCGGTGTCGAACCGGACCACCTCGAGGTCGACGCCGAGCGCCTCGCCCTGGGCCTCGAGGGCCTGGCCCACCTGCCCGGGGTCGCCGACGACCCCGACCCGGCTGGTGTCCTCGCCGGAGTTGACGACGACCTGGAAGACCAGCACGCCGAGGATCAGCACGATCATCAGCACCGAGCTGGCGATGAACGTCTTGTCGCGGATGCGGGTGGAGACCTCGCGGGCGGCGACCAGGCGGACCAGCCGCCCGCTGGACAGCGGCGCGGTCACGCGGCCACCTCCTCGCGCCGGGCGGCCTGCTGCGCCGGGTCGGCGACGGCCTCGCGGAACAGCTCGACCAGCGTGGCCTCCCGCCAGGCGAAGTGGGTGACCCGGCCGGTGCCCAGGGCGGCGGCGAGGACCTGCTGGTCGTCGGCGTCCGCGGCCAGCTCCAGCAGCGTGTCGCCGGCCTGCTCGGAGACGACCCGGACGCCGGGCACGGCGGCGGCCCAGCCGGGCGCGGCGTCGGGGACGACGACCCGCAGCAGCCGGCCGGCCTCCCGGCGGCGCAGCTCCTCGACGGTGCCGGTGGCGACCATGCGGCCGCGGGCGAGGATGCCCACCGAGTCGCACAGCCGCTCGACCAGGTCGAGCTGGTGGCTGGAGAACACGACCGGCACCCCGGCCCGGCACTGCTCGAGCAGCGCCTCGGCCAGCGCGTCGACGCCGACCGGGTCGAGGCCGCTGAACGGCTCGTCGAGGATCAGCACCTCGGGCCGGCTGACCAGCGCGGCGGCCAGCTGCACCCGCTGCTGGTTGCCCAGCGACAGCTTCTCGACGGGGTCGCCGCGGCGCCCGCCCAGGCCCAGCCGCCCGGACCACTCGTCGGCGGCGCGGGCCGCGGCGGCGGCGTCCATGCCGTGCAGCCGGGCGAAGTAGGCCAGCTGCTCGCCGACCCGCATCTTCGGGTAGAGCCCGCGCTCCTCCGGCATGTACCCGATGCGCCGCCGGGTCTCCTCGTCCAGCGGCCGGCCGCGCCAGCGCACCTCGCCCGCGTCGGCCCGGGCCAGGCCCATGGCGATGCGCATGGTCGTCGTCTTCCCGGCCCCGTTGGACCCGCAGAAACCGAACATCGAGCCGGGGGCGACGGCGAAGCCGACGCCCTCCAGCACGCGGTTGTCGCCGTAGCTCTTGTGGAGCCCGTCGAACTCGAGCACTGCCCCTCCGATCCAAGATCCCCGTGCGCGCCGACGCTATCGGGCGGGACAACGACGTCCCGGCAGCGAGCGGGGACGTCGTCCGCCGCGCGCGGCCCCCACTGCTGCGCCCGGGGCTGGCACCGTCGGGCCGTGGACCGGGACGACGGACTGCGCCTGACCCTCCGCCGCGTGCTGAGGGCGCCCCCCGGGCGGGTGTTCCGCATGCTGACCGAGCCGGGCGAGCTCGCGCGGTGGTGGGGGCCGCGGGGGTTCACGCTGCCCGGCGCCGAGGTCGACCTGCGGGTGGGCGGCCGCTACCGGTTGACGATGCGGCCGCCGGGCGCGGCCCCGTTCCACCTGACCGGGCGGTTCCTGGCCGTCGACCCGGGACGCGGGCTCTCCTACACCTTCCGGTACGAGGAGCCCGCGCCCGACGACCGGGAGACGGTGGTGACGCTCGTCCTCGCGGCCCGCGGCGGGGAGACCGTGCTGTCCCTGACACAGGAGGGGTTCGCCACGCGCGAGCGGGAGGACCTGCACCGGGCCGGCTGGTCGGACAGCCTCGACCGGCTGGAGGAGGCCCTCGCGGCCGGGCCGGGCTGAGCGGGTCCCGGGCGGCCGGGGCGGCCCGCCGCCGGCGCGCGGCTCCCCTCGCGCTCCGGCCCCCGCTGCGGTGTCATCAGGCCCATGAGCCAGGAGAACGTCCCCGCCAGCCCGCCGACGGGCGTCGGGCTGGACGGGCTGCGCCGCGCGGCGGCCGGCTGCCGGGCCTGCGAGCTGTGGGAGCCGGCGACCCAGACGGTGTTCGGGGAGGGTCCGGAGACCGCGCGGATCGTGTTCGTCGGCGAGCAGCCCGGTGACCAGGAGGACCGCAGGGGCGAGCCGTTCGTCGGCCCGGCCGGCCGGCTGCTGGACCGGGCGCTGGCCGACGCCGGGATCGAGCGGAAGGACGCCTACGTCACCAACGCGGTCAAGCACTTCCGCTTCACGCCGACGCCCAAGCGGCGGATCCACCAGTCGCCGGGCGCCGAGCACCTGCGCGCCTGCCGGCCGTGGCTGGAGGCGGAGTTCGAGGTGCTCAAGCCCGAGGTCGTCGTCTGCCTGGGCGCGACGGCGGCCAAGGCGCTCATCTCGCCGTCCTTCCGGATCACCCAGGAGCGCGGGAAGCTCATGCCGTGGACGCCGCCGGGCGTCGCGCGCGCCGAGGCCAGCGACGACGAGCCGGAGGAGGACGCCCCCGCCCAGACCTGGATGCTCGCGACCGCGCACCCCTCGGCGATCCTGCGGACGCCGGACGAGGCCCGTGCCGCGGCCTTCGACGCGCTGGTCGCGGACCTCCGCGTCGTCGCCGGCGCCCTCGCCTAGACGACGACCCGGGACGCCCGGAACAGCCGGAACGAGGGCACCAGCAGCGCGACCACCACCATCGCGACGACGACGATGACGCCGCCGGAGACCATGGCGACGCCGACGCCCGCCGCGCTGGCCACCGCGCCGGCCCGCAGGTCGCCCAGCCGCGGCCCGCCGGCCACCACGACGATGAACACGCCCTGCATCCGCCCGCGCATCTCGTCGGGCGCGGCGGTCTGCAGCATCGACGAGCGCAGCACCGCGCTGACCATGTCCCCGGCCCCGGCGACGGCGAGGAAGAACACCGCCAGCCACAGCGACTGCGCGAGCCCGAACCCGATGATCGCCAGGCCCCACACGACGATCGCGGCGAGCACCACCGCGCCCTGCCGGTCGACCCGCGACACCCAGCCGGAGGTCAGGCCCATGAGCAGCGCGCCGATGGAGATGCCGGCGAACAGCCACCCGTAGGCGTTGGCCGAGCCCGCGTAGCGGTCGGCGGCCAGCTCGGGGAACACCGCCTGCGGCCAGGCGAACAGCATCGCGATCACGTCGACGACGAACGTCATGAGCAGCACCGGCTGGGTGCGCAGGAAGGCGAAGCCCTCCCCCACCCCGCGGACGGCGGCGCCCAGCCGCAGCGGCCCGGTGTTCCCGCCCGGCGGCAGCGGCGGCAGGCCGCGCACCAGGACGACGGCCACCAGCAGCGTGACGGCGTCGACGGCGTAGGCGACGAACAGGTCGCCCAGGGCGATGAGCAGGCCGGCGACCAGCGGGCCGACGATGACGCCGACCTGCCGCACGGTCATCGCCAGCGCGTTCGCCGCCGCCACGCCCCCCGGCCCGACCAGCGCGGGGATCACCGCGCTGCGGGCGGGCTGGTTGACCGCGGTGAACCCGGAGACCGCGGCCACGAGCACCCACAGCAGCCAGAGGTCGCCACCGCCGGGCAGCAGCGCCTGGAGGGCCAGCAGCGCGCTGGTCACCGCCGAGCCGACGCCCGTGACGAGCATCAGCTTCCGCCGGTCCATCGCGTCGGCGATCGCCCCACCGAGCAGGCCGAAGACCACCAGCGGCACCAGGGACACCATCGACGTGACGCCGACCAGCAGCGAGTCGCGGGTGATCGCGTACACCTGCACCGGGACGGCGACCAGCGTCATCTGCTGGCCGACCGTCGTCGCGGTCAGCCCCCAGAACAGCCGCCGGTAGCCGGGGTTGCGCAGCGGGCTGGTGTCCAGCGCCCAGCCGCGGCGGCGTGCGCGGCCCCGCTGCAGGGGCCTGCGCCGGGCCTGCGAGGTGCGGGGGGCAGCGGGGTCCTCCGTCACGGGGCGAGCCGCTGGAGGATCCAGCCGCCCCCCTCCTCGTCGTCGCGGACGAAGCGCAGCCGGTCGTGCAGCCGCCCGGGCCCGCCCTGCCAGAACTCGACGGTCTGCGGCACCACGCGGTAGCCGCCCCAGGCCGGCGGCCGCGGCACCTTCTCCGTCGTCGTCTCCTCGTCGAGCAGCCGCACCCGCGCCTCGAGCTCCTCCCGGGAGTCGACGACGGTGGACTGGACCGAGGCCACGGCGGCCAGCTGGGCCTCCCGCGGGCGGGGGTCCCACAGGTCGTCGGAGGCGGCCTCGCCGACCCGCTCGACGGTGCCGGTCACCCGCACCTGCCGCTGCAGCGCGTGCCAGGGGAAGACGAGCGCCGCGCGGGGGTTGGCGGCCAGCTGCGCGCCCTTGGTCGAGGCGTAGCTGGTACCGAAGACGAAGCCGGCCTCGTCGTAGCCCTTGATCAGCACGACCCGCGCGTCGGGGGCGCCGTCGGCGTCGGCCGTGGCCACGACCACCGCGTTCGGGTCGGGGACGTCGGCGGCGACGACGTCGCGGAACCAGGCGTCGAACTGCTCGACCCAGGTGGGCGCGAGGTCCTCCTCGCGCAGCCCCGGGCGGTCGTAGTCCCTGCGCATGCGGGAGAGGTCGGCCACCCCGCCATGCTGACACCGCGCCGGGGACCGGGCGCCGGGCGGCTCCCGCTGGGCGGCAGCCCCGGATGGAACGGAGGCGGCCGCGGGGCCTAGTGTCGCGGTGCAGTCGTGCGCCGCTGAACGTGCGGGCACGAGGTCCGCGCGCGCAGAGGAGCATGCGAGATGGCCGACGACTTCGTACCCGGCCTGGAGGGCGTCATCGCCTTCGAGACCACGATCGCGGAGCCCGACAAGGACGGCGGGTCGCTCCGCTACCGCGGGGTCGACATCGAGGACCTGGTCGGGAAGATCACCTTCGGCAACGTCTGGGCGCTGCTGGTCGACGGCAAGTTCGGCCCCGGCCTGCCCCCGGCCGAGCCGTTCCCGATCCCGGTGCACAGCGGCGACGTCCGCGTCGACGTCCAGGCCGCGCTGGCGATGCTCGCCCCGTTCTGGGGCTACCGCCCGCTGCTGGACATCAGCGACGAGGAGGCCCGCGACCAGCTGGCCCGCGCCGCGGTCATGGCGCTGTCCTACGTCGCCCAGTCCGCCCGCGGCATCGGCGTCCCGGCCGTGCCGCAGAGCCGCATCGACGAGGCCTCGACGATCGTCGAGCGGTTCATGGTCCGCTGGCGCGGCGAGCCCGACCCCCGCCACGTCGCCGCCGTCGACGCCTACTGGACGTCGGCCGCCGAGCACGGCATGAACGCCTCCACCTTCACCGCCCGCGTCATCGCCTCCACCGGCGCCGACGTCGCCGCCGCGATGTCCGGCGCGATCGGCGCGATGTCGGGCCCGCTGCACGGCGGCGCCCCCTCGCGGGTGCTGCACATGCTCGACGGCGTGGAGCAGTCCGGCGACGCGGAGAAGTACGTCAAGGACCTGCTGGACCGCAAGGAGCGCCTGATGGGCTTCGGGCACCGGGTCTACCGGGCCGAGGACCCCCGCGCCCGCACGCTGCGCAAGGCCGCGAAGGAGCTCGGCGCCCCGCGCTTCGAGGCCGCGCTGGCGCTGGAGAACGCCGCGCTCAAGGAGCTGCGCGAGCGGCGCCCGGACCGGCCGATCGAGACCAACGTCGAGTTCTGGGCGGCGATCGTCCTCGACTTCGCCGAGGTCCCGAGCCACATGTTCACGTCGATGTTCACCTGTGCCCGCACCGCCGGCTGGTGCGCGCACATCCTGGAGCAGAAGCAGACCGGCCGCCTCGTGCGCCCGTCGGCCCGCTACGTCGGGCCCGCCGCGCGCAAGCCCGAGGAGGTCGACGGCTTCGACACCATCACGGTCAAGGCCGTCAACGAGGCCGCCCCCGCCTGATCCGCGGCCGCACCGCCCGTCGAGGAGCACCCACCGGCATGAGCACCACCATCCCCGCCGACCTGCTGCCCGCCGACGGGCGGTTCGGCTGCGGCCCGTCGAAGGTCCGCCCGGAGGCGCTGCGGGCGCTGGCCACCGACGGCGCGGCGCTCATGGGCACCTCGCACCGCCAGGCCCCGGTCAAGGGCCTGGTCCGGCAGGTCCGCGAGGGGCTGGCCCAGCTGTTCGACCTGCCCGACGGGTACGAGGTCGTGCTGGGCAACGGGGGCTCCACGGCCTTCTGGGACGCCGCCGCGCTCGGGCTGGTCCGGCGGCGCAGCGCCCACGGCACCTACGGCGAGTTCTCCGCGAAGTTCGCCTCCGCGGTCGCCGAGGCGCCGTTCCTCGAGGAGCCGGTCGTCACGCGCGGGGAGCCGGGCACGCTGGCGCTGCCGGCGGCACAGGAGGGCGTCGACGCCTACGCGTGGGCGCACAACGAGACCTCGACCGGGGTCATGGCGCCGGTGGTGCGCCCGCACGGCGCCGACGACGACGCGCTCGTGCTGGTCGACGCCACCAGCGGCGCCGGCGGGCTCCCGGTCGACGTCGCCGAGGCCGACGCCTACTACTTCGCGCCGCAGAAGTCCTTCGCCTCCGACGGCGGGCTCTGGATCGCGCTGATGAGCCCGGCGGCGCTGGAGCGGGTGGCGGAGGTCAAGGCGTCGGGGCGGTGGATCCCCGGGTTCCTGGACCTGTCGATCGCCGTGGACAACTCCACCAAGGACCAGACCTACAACACCCCCGCCGTCGCGACGCTGTTCCTGCTCGCCGACCAGGTCCGCTGGATGCTCGGCCTCGGCGGGCTCTCCGGCGCCGTCGCCCGCAGCCGGGAGTCCTCGAGCCGGCTCTACGGGTGGGCGGAGAAGACGCCCTACACGACGCCGTTCGTCGCCGACCCGGAGCAGCGCAGCCTCGTCGTCGGCACGGTGGACTTCGACCCGTCCGTCGACGCCGCCGAGGTCGCGAGGGTGCTGCGGGCCAACGGCGTCGTCGACGTCGAGCCCTACCGCAAGCTCGGCCGCAACCAGCTGCGGGTCGGCATGTTCCCCGCCGTCGACCCCGACGACGTCAGCGCGCTGACCGCCTGCATCGACTTCGTCGTCGAGCGCTTGTAGCGGTGCTTTCCGCCCCCCTGCAGGGGCCCGCCGCGAGCGTGCGAGCGGTGGGGGGCAGGGGGGTCCTCACTCAGCGGGCCTGCTCGCCGTCGGCCGGCTGGACGGCGGTGCTCGGGAAGTCCCGCAGGTCGCCGGACGGGCGGCGGTCCCAGCTGCGGAAGGTCAGGTCCGTCTGCAGGTAGAGCGCGATCAGCTCGGCGGTGCTGCGGATGCCCTCGAGGTGGGTGCGCTCGTTGCCGTGGCTGCCGTCGATGCCGAACCCGATGAGCGCGGCGCGGGTGTTGGCGCCGGCCTCCAGCGCCGAGGCGGCGTCGGAGCGGTAGTACTTGTAGACGTCGCGGCGGTGCGGCACCTCGTGCACCCGGCACAGGTCGATCAGGTGCCGGGTCAGGTGGTAGTCGAACGGCCCGGTCGAGTCCTGCATCGCGATGTTCACGCACTGCTCGGACGACGCCTGCCCGGGCGCGACCACCGAGGTGTCGATGGAGACGAGCTCGGCGACGTCGGCGTCCAGGCCGTGGCTGGCCCCCAGGCCGACCTCCTCGGCGATGGTGACCAGCAGGTGCGCGGTCACCGGCACCTGGATGCCGGAGTCGATGATCGCCTTGAACGCGCCCAGCGCGGCGGCGATGCCGGCCTTGTCGTCGAGGTGGCGGCTGTTGACGAAGCCGCTGGAGGTGATCACCGGCTGCGGGTCGATGGCCACGAAGTCGCCGACCTGGATGCCCAGGCGCTCGAGGTCGGCGCGGCTGTGCACCACCTCGTCGACCCGGACCTCGACGTGGTCCCAGCCCACGCCCTGCTCGTCGACCTCGTCGCCGAAGCGGTGCCCGCTGGCCTTGTTGGGCAGGATCGTCCCGGTGTGCCGGTAGTCGCCGGACACGTCGTCGGAGAAGATGATCACCCGCGCGCCCTCGGCGAAGCGGGCGCTGTGCGTGCCCACCGGCACGATCGCCAGCCGGCCGTTGTCCTTGAGCCCGCTGACCATGCAGCCGATCGTGTCGGCGTGCACCACCACGGTCCGGTCGGCGCCGGGCGAGGCGCTGGGCAGCTCGGCCAGCAGCGCGCCGCGGCGGGTGACCTCGAAGTCCATGCCCAGGGCGCGCAGCTCACCGCCGATGAGCTGCATCACGTGGTCGGTGCGCCCGGAAGGGCTCGGGATGTCGAGCATCTCCAGCAGCACGCGCTGGACGTAGTCCATGTCGATGGGCAGGCGCTTCTGTCCCGCGTCGACCGGACTCGGCAGGAAACGGGGGTTGAGCTCGCCGTCGTCGCGGACGAGGCCGGCGTCGTCCCGGGGACCGGTCAGCATGGAGGTCGAGTCTAAGGCGGTCCCGGCGGACGCCCCCGCGGCCCGCCACGCCGGAGCACGTCCGGCACGGACCCGGCTGCCGCGGATAGCCTCGCGCGTGGTCCCCTGTGACGAGGGGTCCCCGTCGTCCCGCCGTCCGCCCGAGGAGGTCCCGTGCGCTCGCTGCGTCTCGTGGGCCTGTCCGACGACGGCCGCAGCCTGGTCCTCGCCCTCGACGGCGGGGACGGCGACGAGGGCGAGCGCTTCGAGCTGCCGATCGACGACCGGGTGCGCGCCGCGGCCCGCGGGGACACCCGCCGGCTGGGCCAGATGGAGTCCGACGGCGGCCTGTCGCCGCGGGTGATCCAGTCCCGCATCCGCGCCGGCGAGACCCCCGAGCAGGTCGCGGCCGCCTCGGGCACCCGGGTGGAGCGGATCATGCGCTTCGCGCACACGGTGCTGCAGGAGCGCGCCCGCATGGCCGAGCAGGCCCGGCAGGCCCGGGTCCGGCTGTCGGAGGGCACCTCCGGCGAGCCGCTGCAGCAGTTCATGGCCGAGCGGCTGCGGCTGCTCGGCGCCGACCTCGACGCCGTCCGCTGGGACGCCGCCCGCTCCGAGGACGGCACCTGGGTGGTCACCGCCGCCTGGCGCGCCGGGACCAAGGAGGGCACCACGCAGTGGGCCTACGACCTCGCCGGCCGCGCGGTCAGCCCCCTGGACGCCGCCACCCGCGACTTCGCGGAGGGCACCCGGCTGGTCCGCGTGGTCCCCGGGGTGCCCGCCGAGCGGCCGGCGCTGCCCGTGCACCGCAGCGCCGCCGCCCCCGAGCGGCCGGCCGCCGAGCGGCCCACCACCGAGCGGCCCGTCCCGCCGGCCGACGAGCCGCGCACCGGCCCGGGCGAGCGGCGCACCGACCCCGCCGAGGACGAGGACGTCTCCGAGCACGACACCGTCGTCCTGCGCACCGGCGAGTCCGACGGCGAGGACGAGGACCCGCGCGCCCGGGTGCCCGCCTGGGAGGACATCGTCTTCGGGGTCCGCCGCAACCGCTGAGCAGTACGCTCGCCGCTCCGGACCGACGTGTCCGTCCGGGGGGCCTCGGGTACGTCGTCCACAACCGAACGACTGCGGGAGTGGAGCGCACCATGTCGATGTCCGTGTCGATGCCCCTGGGCGGAGTCCAGGTCGGGTCGTACGACAGCTACCAGGCGGCGCAGGCCGCGGTGGACCACCTCTCCGACGAGAGGTTCCCCGTCGAGAACGTGACGATCATCGGGTCGGACCTGCGGATGGTGGAGCGGGTGACCGGGCGGCTCACCTGGGGCCGCGCGATCGGCGCGGGTGCCGCGGGCGGCGCCTGGTGGGGTCTGTTCGTCGGCCTGCTTCTGGGCATCTTCGCCCCCGACGGCACCAGCTGGATCAGCTCGGTGCTGACCGGCCTGCTCATCGGCCTCGCGTTCGGCGCCCTGTTCGGTGCCATGGGTTACGCGGCCACCCGCGGCCAGCGCGACTTCACCAGCGTCTCGCAGGTCACCGCGAGCCGGTACGACGTCATGTGCGACCCCTCCCGCGCCGAGGAGGCCCGCGCCATCCTGGCCCGCTGGTCGCTGCGGAGCTAGCGCAGCGTCGCGAACGCGACGGCGGCCGCGGCGGCGACGCCGAGGGAGTCGACCCCGGCGCGCATGGGGATCCGGGCGCGCACCCGGGCGGCCGCCTGCGCCTCCGGGGTGAGCCCGGGCCCCTCCGCCCCGAGCAGCACCGCGGTGCGCGGGTGCGCCCGCGGGTCCACCTCCCCCAGGTCCACCGCGTCCGCGGCGGGGGTGAGCGCGACGGTGAGGTAGCCGGCCGCGTGCAGCCGCTCGAGCCCGGCCGGCCAGTCGGGCAGGACGGCGAACGGCAGCGCCAGCACGTGCCCCATCGAGACCCGCACCGCGCGCCGGTAGAGCGGGTCGGCGCAGCGCGGGTCCAGCAGCAGCCCGTCGACGCCGAGGGCCACGGCCGAGCGGGCGATCGAGCCGAGGTTCTCGGCGTCGTTGAGCGCCTCGAGCACCGCCAGCCGCCGCGGCGCCGCCGGGTCCGGCCCGGCCAGCAGCGCGCCGACGTCGGCCGGCGGGCGGCGGTCGGCCGAGGCCAGGACGCCGCGGGTCAGCCGGAAGCCGATCAGCTCCGACAGCGCCCACTTGTCCATCTCGTAGGCCGGCACGCCCGCGGGCAGGCCCAGCTCGGCCAGCCGCCCGGGCACGCCGAGCACCGCCCGCACCCGGTACGGCGAGGCCAGCAGCCGCTGCACCGCCGGGACGCCCTCGACGATCACCGGGCCGGTCCCCCGCACCCGCCCGGCCGGCCGGTCGCCGGCGTGCAGGTCGCGGAAGTCGGCCACCCGCTCGTCGGCGACGTCGGTGATCAGCGCGCTCACGCCCCGATCCTCCCCGAGCGGTCCGCGCCGCCTGCCCGCAGGATCCAGTGGTGCCCAACGGAACCGTCGTCGTCGGAGCCGGGATCGCCGGCGTGGCCTGCGCCCGCGCGCTCGCGGACGCGGGCGTGCCGGTGCAGGTCCGCGACCGCGGCCGCCGTCCCGGGGGCCGCATGGCGTCCCGGACGCTGGCCGGCCGGGTCACCGACCTCGGCGCCTCCTACCTGACCGCGCGGGCCGGGACGCCGTTCGCCGCCGTGGTCGAGGACTGGGTGGCCCGCGGGCTGGCCCGGCCGTGGACCGACACCTTCGCCGTCGCCGGGCCCGACGGGATCCGCGACAGCAGCAGCGGCCCGGTCCGCTACGCCGCGCCCGGCGGGCTGCGCTCGCTGGTCGCCGACCTAGCCGCCGGCCTCGACGTCGTCCAGGAGTCCGCGGTGGAGCGGGTGGAGCCCGGCGCCCGCGTCGACGGCGCGGAGGTGCCCGCCGCCGTCCTGGCGCTGCCCGACCCGCAGGCCCGCCGCCTGCTGCCGCCGGACCTGGCCGCCCGCCTGCTCGGCGAGGAGGGCGCCCACCCCTGGCAGCCGACGCTGGCCGTGGCGCTGGGCTGGGACGGGCGCCGGTGGCCGGCCGACCTGCACGGCGCCTTCGTGCACGACGACCCGGTGGTCGAGTGGGTCGCCGACGACGGCGACCGGCGCGGCGACGGCGCCCCGGTGCTGGTGGCGCACACGACGCCGGGCACCGCCGCCGCGCACCTCGACGACCCCGGCCGGGCGGCGCCGGGGGTCACCGCCGCCGTGTGCCGCGCGCTCGGCATCGACGCCCCGCCGGCCTGGACGCACGTGCACCGCTGGACGTTCGCCAAGCCGGCCGCGCCCCGCGAGGAGCCGTTCGGGCTGGCCGAGGGCGTCGGCGTCTGCGGCGACGGGTGGCGGGCGCCGTCGAAGGTGGAGAGCGCCTGGACCAGCGGGCACCTGCTCGGCGCCGCGCTGGGCGGGCGCTGAGTGCCCGCGGGCCTCGCCCCTCCCCCGGGCCCGGCCGACCAGGCGGCCGAGGAGGAGCGCTCGGACGGGTCCCCGGCGCGGGCCGGCCTGCGCGGCATCGTCCTGCCGGCCGCGGTGGCCGTCGCCATCGGCACCCTGCTGGTCGCGGTCTACCTGGCCGCCTTCCCCACCGCTGCACCGCACGACCTGCCCGTGGGCATCGCCGGCCCGGCCGCCGAGGTGGACGCCGTCCGGCAGGCGGTGGCCGAGGCGCGGCCGGGCGCCGTCCGGTTCATCGGCCTGCCCGGTCCCGGGGCCGCCGAGCGGGCGGTGACCTCCGGTGACGTGTACGCGGCCCTGGTGCTGGGGCCGCCGGGCCCGGCCCTGCTGGTGGCCGGGGCGCACGGCCGGGCGGTGACGCAGGACCTGACCGAGGTCCTCGTCCCGGCGGTGTCCGCGCGGGCCGGGGCCCCGCCCGCGGTCACCGACCTCGCGCCGCCGGCGGCCGGCGACCAGCGGGGCCGGGCGATCGACCACCTCGCGTTCGGCGTGGTGCTCGGGGGCTTCCTGTTCGGCATCACCAGCTACCAGGTCGCCCCGCGGCAAGGGCTGGGGCTGCGGCTGCTCAGCGCCGTCCTCTTCGCCGCCGTGGCGGGGCTGGCCGGCGCGCTGCTGGCCGGCCCGGTCTTCGCCGCCCTGCCCGCCGGGTCCTGGCCGGTGGCCGGGCTCGTCGGCCTGCTGGCCCTGGCGTGCGGCTGCGCGGCCGCGCTGGCCCTGCGCCTGCTCGGCGGCGCTGGCACCTTCGTCGCCACCGCGGTGCTGCTGACCGTCGGCGCCGCGACCAGCACCGGCAGCTTCCCCGCCGAGTACCTGCCCGGCTGGCTCGAGCCGCTGGCGTCCGTCCTGCCGCCCGGCGTGGCGGTGCGGGCGCTGCGCGGCCTGGCCTACCTCGACGGGGACGGCGTGGCCCGCGCCGTGTGGGTGCTGGGGCTGTGGTGCGCCGTCCCGCTGCTGCTCATCGCGCTGGTCGACGCCGCCGCCCGCCGCCCCTGACCCCTCCCGCGCGCCGGGCCGTTGACGCCGCCTGACGAACTCATCTAGCGTTGAGTTCATCAGGCGTTGAGTTCTCGCCACTCGGGAGGCCGACATGACCGACGCCGTCACCGTCACCGACCTCGTCGTCGACCGCGGGCGCCGCCGGGTGCTGCACGACCTGTCGTGCGCGGTCCCCGCCGGGCGGGTCACCGGGCTGCTGGGACCCAGCGGCAGCGGGAAGACGACGCTCATGCGCGCGCTGGTCGGCGTCCAGAGGGTCCGCTCGGGCTCGGTGACCGTGCTCGGCGAGCCCGCCGGCTCCCCCGGCCTGCGCCGGCGGGTCGGGTACGTCACCCAGGCGCCGAGCGTCTACGCCGACCTGACCGTGCGGGAGAACGCCCGCCACTTCGCCGCCCTGTACGGCCGCGGCGCCCGGGCGGCCGACGACGCGCTGGCCGCCGTCGGCCTGACCGACGCCGCCGGGCAGCTGGTCGGCGACCTCTCCGGCGGCCAGCGCGGCCGGGCGTCGCTGGCCTGCGCGCTGGTGGGCGAGCCGGAGCTGCTGGTCCTCGACGAGCCGACCGTCGGCCTGGACCCGGTGCTGCGCGTGGAGCTGTGGGACCGGTTCCACGCCCTCGCCGCGGCCGGCACCACCCTCGTCGTCTCCAGCCACGTCATGGACGAGGCCGGGCGCTGCGACCGGCTGCTGCTGCTCCGGGAGGGCCGGCTGCTGGCCGACTCCACGCCCGCGCGGCTGCGCGCCGACTCCGGCACCGACGACCTCGAGGAGTCCTTCCTCCGCCTCGTGCGGGCGCAGCAGCAGGAGGTGGCGGCGTGAGCGCCCCGACCGCCGTCCTGAGCCCCCGGCTCACCGGCGCGATCACCGCCCGGGTGCTGCGGCAGCTGCGGCACGACCACCGCACCATCGCGATGATGGTGCTGCTGCCCAGCCTGCTGCTCGGGCTGCTGTACCTGCTCTGGCGGGACGTGCCCGCGCTGCCCGGTCAGCCGAGCGTCTTCGACCGGGTCGGGCTGACCATGCTCGGCGTCTTCCCGTTCGTGGTGATGTTCCTGGTCACCAGCATCGCGATGCTGCGGGAGCGGACCTCGGGCACGCTCGAGCGGCTGCTCACCACCCCGCTGTCCCGGCTGGACCTGCTGCTCGGCTACGGCGCCGCGTTCGGCCTGGCCGCCGCGGTGCAGGCGCTGGTCACGGTCACGGTGGCCACCACGCTCTACGACCTCGACATCGCCGGGTCGCCCTGGTTGGTGGTGCTCATCGCCGTCGCCAACGCCGTCCTGGGGGTGGCCCTCGGCCTGCTGGCCAGCGCCTTCGCCCGCAGCGAGTTCCAGGCCGTGCAGTTCATGCCGGTGATCGTGCTGCCGCAGTTCTTCCTCTGCGGGCTGCTGGTGGCCCGCGAGCAGATGGCCGGCTGGCTGCAGGCGATCAGCGACGTGCTGCCGCTGACCTACGCGGTGGAGGCGCTGCAGGAGGTCGGGCGGTCGGCGGCCGAGACGGGGACGATGTGGCGGGACGTCGGCATCGTGGCCGGCGCGGCCGTGCTCGCCCTCGCCCTGGCGGCGGCGACCCTGCGGAGGAGGACCAGCTGACGGCAGCACGGCGCCCCGGACGGCGCCCCGGCAACCCCGACACCCGGGAGGCGGTGCTGGCTGCGGCCCGCACCGCCTTCGCCGAGCGCGGGTACGACGGCGCCTCGATCCGGGCCATCGCCGCGGCCGCGGGCGTCGACCCCGCACTGGTGCACCACTACTTCGGCACCAAGGACGCGCTGTTCCTCGCCGCCGTCGAGGCCCCGGCCGACCCCGAGGACTTCCTGCCGGAGGTGCTGGCCGTCCCGGTGGACGCCCGCGGCGAGGCGGTGGTCCGCATGGTGCTGCGGGTGTGGGACGGCCCCGCCCGCCCGGGGATCCTCGCGCTGGTCCGCTCGGCGGTGAACCACGAGTGGTCGGCGCGGCTGCTGCGCGAGTTCGTGCTGGCGAAGGTCATCCGCCGGGTCATCGGCTCCATGGACATGCCGGTGGCCGAGCGCGACACCCGCGGCGCCCTGGTCGCCTCCCAGGTGATCGGCCTGGTGATGACCCGCTACGTGCTCCGGCTGGAGCCGCTGGCCTCGGCCGCCCCGGAGGACCTGGCCGCGGCCGTCGGCCCGACCGTCCAGCGCTACCTCACCGGCGAGGTCGCCCTCCCCGGCCGGCGGGACTAGCGCGCCACCCGGGCCAGCTGCCGGGCCTGCGCGACCAGCCGCCCGGTGGAGTCCCAGATCCGGCACTCCTCGTCCGACCAGCCGCCGGTGACCTCGGTGGACCGGGACTCGAGGACGCACCAGCCCGGCGCCGGGAGCGCGCGCACCAGCACCTGCAGCTGCACGGTGGGCGCCCAGCCGGGCTTCCCGACGGCGAACGCGGTGGGCGGCAGCGCGTCGGCGAACAGCAGCAGCGCCAGCGGGTCGGGCTCGCGGCCGTCGGCCAGCCGGATCCAGGCGCGCAGCAGCCGGCGGTCCGAGGGCCGGCCGACGACCCAGCCCGCCGTCGCCGGGTCCAGCCGGGTGTCCAGCTGCCGGGCCAGCCCCACGGCGGGGCCGCCCTCGGTGGTGCGGGTGGCCACGCACTCGTCGGGCGCGGGGAGCTCGGGCGCCGGGTTGACCGTGTAGTCGGCGGCGCCGGTGCCCAGCGTCGCCGTCGTCACCTGGACGGCGAGCGAGGGCCCGGCCGCGCCGGCGAGCAGCACCGTGGAGTGTGCGAGCGTGCGCCCGGCCGGCCCGGCGGCGACCGCGAGGTCGGCCGGCCCGCCCGGGGTGGCCCGCAGGTAGCTCGCCGACAGCGCGACCGGGTGCGGGTGCGGGCTGTCCAGCAGCGCCGCCCGCGCCACGACGGCCAGCAGGTAGCCGCCGTTGAGGACGCCGTTGCCGACGTCCCAGCCCGGGTCCAGCTCGGCCCGGACGCCCCCGCCCTCGGTGCGGGTGACGGCGGTGGCCCGGTCGAAGGCGGACTGCGCGGTGTCGGTCTGCGGCACGCCGGACAGGGTGCCAGGGTGGTCCCCCGTGGAGTACACGCACCTCGGGCGCAGCGGTCTGTCGGTCTCGCGGCTGTGCCTGGGCACGATGAACTTCGGCTGGAAGACCGAGGAGGCCGACGCCCACGCGATCATGGACCGGGCGCACGACGAGGGCGTCAACTTCTTCGACACGGCCAACGTCTACGGCTTCGACGCCGGCAAGGGCCGCACCGAGGAGGTGCTCGGCACCTGGTTCGCGCAGGGCGGCGGCCGCCGCGAGCGGACGGTGCTGGCCACCAAGGTCTACGGCTCGATGAGCGAGTGGCCCAACGACACGTTCCTGTCCGCGCGGAACCTGGTGCGGTCGGCCGACGAGTCGCTGCGCCGGATGCGGACCGACTGGATCGACCTCTACCAGTTCCACCACGTCGACCTCGAGACGCCGTGGGACGAGATCTGGCAGGCCTGCGAGACGCTCGTCGCCCAGGGCAAGGTGCTCTACGTCGGGTCGTCCAACCACGCCGCCTGGCAGCTGGTCGCGGCCAACGAGGCCGCCGCCCGCCGGCACTTCCTCGGGCTGGTCAGCGAGCAGTCGCACTACAACCTGCTCACCCGGCACGTGGAGCTCGAGGTGCTCCCGGCGGCGCGGCACCTCGGCGTCGGCGTCATCCCGTGGAGCCCGCTGGCCGGCGGCCTGCTCGCCGGCGCGCTCGGGCAGCCGGAGGGCACCCGCCGCACGGAGGACCGCCAGCAGCGGCGCATCGAGCGGCACCGCCCGGCCCTGCAGGCCTACGAGGACGCCTGCCGCGAGTGGGGGCTGGCCCCGGCCGACGTCGCGCTGGCCTGGCTGCTGCACCGGGACGGCGTCACCGCGCCGATCGTCGGTCCGCGCACGACGGAGCAGTTCACCGGGTCGCTGGCCGCGCTCGACGTGCGGCTGGAGCAGGCCCAGCTCGACCGCCTCGACGAGGTCTTCCCCGGCTTCAGGCCCGCTCCGATGGAGTACGCGTGGTGAAGGTGCCGAGCGTCTCGTGCCGGCCCGCGGTGCTGCGCACCAGGGTCACCTCCGCCAGGGGCCACTCCGGCCCGCGGTAGCCGGCCAGCCGGGCGGGCAGGTCGCCGTCGGCGGGGCGGCGGGGGTGCCAGCGGCCGAGGGTGAGGTGCGGGCGGAACGGCCGGTCCTCGACCGGCAGGCCCAGCCCGCGGGCGGCGCGGGCCAGCCGCCCGGCCAGGGCGGTCACGACGGCGACGTCGCCGTCCAGCCCCGCCCAGAACACCTGCGGCCGCCGGGCGGACCCGAACCGGCCGGCGCCGGACAGCCGCAACGCCGCCGGCGGCGTGCCGGCGACCGCGGACCCGACCGCGGCGGAGAGCGGGTCCAGCAGCGCCGGCGGGACGGCGCCGAGGAACAGCAGCGTGAGGTGCCAGCGGGCGGGGTCACCCCAGCGCGGTGCGCCGGGGGCCTCGCGCAGCGGCGCGACGGCCGCCGCGAGGGAGTCCCGGGCCGGAGCGGGCGGTGCCACCGCGACGAACAGCCGCAGCGGCGCCGGCGCGCTCAGCGCACCACCAGGCCGGCCCCGGCCAGCGCGGTCTCCACCCGCAGCCGCTCGGCGTCCCGCGCAGCGCCCGGGGGCGTGCCGAGCAGCGTGGTCGGGACCTCGAGGAGTTCCGCGGCCTCGGCGAGCAGGTCGTCGTAGGCGGCGAGGATCCCGCGGCGCCGGGCCATGGGCACCCCGGCCGGGACCCGGGCGACCTGGCGGGACACCCGGCGCAGGTCGGCGGCGACGACCTCGAGCGGCCGGTGCGGCGGCTCCGCCGGCGCCGGGCTCCGACGGCGGAGCGGCGCCGGCACCTGCGCCGACCCGAAGACCACCCTGGCGATCCAGCCGGCGAGCGCGACCGACCCGACCACGCCCGCGACGATCGATCCGAGTTGCAGCAGCGCAGCGGGCATGTCGCCTCCACGGACGACGCGGGTCGTGACGTGTGTCACGGTACGTCGTGCGACGGCGTCCGGCCTCCCCCGGCGTCCGCGGGAGCCAGCGAGGGGACGGCCCGCGCCCCCACGTGCAGCTGCAGCCGCGGCGGGAGCACGTGCGCCTCCAGCCGGACCCGCCGCCCCCGGGCCAGCCACAGCCCCGCGACGGCGCCGGCCGCGACGACGACCAGCCCGCCGAGGATCAGTCCCCACGGCGCGCCGAGGTGCTCGGAGGCCCAGCCGATCAGCGGGGCGCCCAGCGGCGTGCCGCCCATGAAGCACGTGAAGTAGAGGGCCATCACCCGCCCGCGCACCTGCGGGTCGGCGCCCAGCTGCACGAAGCTGTTGTTGGCCACGCTGAACACGAGGGCGGCCGCGCCGGTGGGCACGAGCAGCACGGCGAACGACCAGAAGCCCGGCACGAGCCCGCAGGCCACGGTGAGCAGCCCGAAGACGACGGCCGAGGTGACCAGGAACCGCTGCCGCGGGCGGGCGCTGCGGCGGGTGGACAGGAACGCGCCGGTCAGCGAGCCGACGGCGAACGTCGTCGAGAGCAGGCCGAACGCCTCGGCGCCGAGGTCGAACACCTCGCGGGCCATGAGCGCGATGGTGACCTGGAAGTTGAACCCGAAGGTGCCGATGACGAAGGCCAGCACCATCGCCAGCCGCAGGTCCGGGCGCGACCAGGTGTAGGCCAGCCCGGCCCGCAGCTGCCCGCGGGCGCGCACGACCGGCTCGCTGCGGCGCAGCTCGCCGGCCCGCATGAGCAGCAGCGCGCCGATGGTGAACACGAAGCTGGCGGCGTTGACGAGGAACGCGGGCGCGGTGTCGCCGCCCGAGGCGGCGATGAGCAGGCCGGCCAGCGACGGGCCGACCAGCCGGGCGCCGTTGAAGATCGTCGAGTTGAGCCCGACCGCGTTGGCGAGCAGGTCGCCGCCCACCATCTCCGAGACGAACGCCTGGCGCACCGGGGCGTCGATCGCCGACACGCAGCCCAGCGCGCCGGCCAGCAGGAACACGTGCCACAGCGCGACGGCGCCGGTGGCCACGAGCGCGCCGAGGCCGAGCGCCAGCAGGCCCATGAGCGCCTGGGTGGCGACGAGGACGCGGCGCTTGTCGTAGCGGTCGGCCAGCACGCCGCCGTACATGCTCAGCAGCAGCGTCGGGCCGAACTGCAGGGCGGTGATCAGACCCAGCGCCACCCCGCTGTCGCCGGACAGCTGCAGCACCAGCCAGTCCTGGCCGATGCGCTGCATCCACGTGCCGGTCAGGCTGACGAGGTTCGCCGACGCGTAGAGCCGGAAGTTGTGCACGCGGAGGGACCGGAACGGGCTGCGCCCGCTGGTGGCCGGTCCCCCCGGACGGGGGTCAGCAGGCGTGGACGTCACCCACCGGCGAGCTCCTCCATGATCTCCGCGGCCTCGCGCAGGGTCGCCCGCTGCTGCGGGGTGAGCCGCTGCAACTGGCCCGACAGCCACGCCTCCCGGGCCCGGGCCTCCTCGGCCAGCAGCGTCCCGGCGGCCGGGGTCAGGTCGATGACCACCTGCCGGCCGTCGGTCGGGTGCGGCGTGCGGGTGACCAGGCCCATGCCCTCGAGAGCGACGACGACGCGGGTCATCGACGGCGGCTGCACTCGCTCGTGCGCGGCCAGCTCTCCCGGGCTCATCGCGCCGTGCCGCTGGAGCGTGGACAGCGCGGCGAGGTGGGTGAGCGTGACCGAGGTGTCGACCCGCTGGTTGCGCAGCCGGCGGGAGAAGCGCATCACCGCCAGGCGGAGGTCGTGGGCCAGCGCTGCGGTGTCCAGCGTCGACCGGGTCACGACCCCAGCCTACCGGTCGTTAGCGCCGCTCAGAACAGTTGCTGGAGCGGCTCCAGCGCGAAGTAGACGACGAACGCCAGCGCGATCACCCACATCAGCGGGTGCACCTCGCGGCGGCGGCCCACCGCCGTCCGCAGCAGGACGTAGCTGACGACGCCGGCGCCGATGCCGTTGGTGATCGAGTAGGTGAACGGCATGAGCGCGATGGTGAGGAAGGCCGGGATGACCAGGGACATGTCGTCCCAGGTGAGCGTGCGGATCTGGCTGATCATCAGCGCACCGACGATCACCAGCGCCGGGGCCGCGGCCTCCGAGGGGACGACCTGCACCAGCGGGGTGAAGAACATCGCCAGCAGGAACAGCACGCCGGTGACGACGCTGGCCAGTCCGGTGCGGGCGCCGTCGGCCACGCCCGAGGCGCTCTCGATGTAGGTCGTGTTCGACGAGACGCTCGCCGCGCCACCGGCCGCCGCGGCCACCGAGTCGACCAGCAGGACCGGCTGGGAGCCGGGCAGGTTGCGGTCCTCGTCGAGCAGGTCGCCCTCGGCGCCGACGGCGGTGACCGTGCCGACGGTGTCGAAGAAGTCGGCGATCATGATCGAGAAGACGATGAGCAGCGCGGCGACGACGCCGATCCGCTCGAACCCGCCGAACAGCGAGAACTGCCCGACGATCGACAGGTCGGGGGCGCTCACCACCTGGTCGGGGAGGGTGGGGACCTGCAGCGCCCAGCCGCGCGCGTCGAGCTCCTGGCCGTCGGGACCGACGCGCGGCCCGATCCCCGCGATCGCCTCGACCACGATCGCCAGCACGGTCGAGACCACGATGCCGATCAGCAGCGCGCCGCGGACCTTGCGCACCACCAGGACGGCGGTGAGCAGCAGCCCGACGACGAACACCAGCAGCGGCCACCCGGCGAGCTGGCCGCCCACGCCGAAGCTGATCAGCGGCGAGCCGGGGCGGATCACCCCGGCGTCGGCCAGGCCGATGATCGTGAGGAAGAAGCCGATGCCGACCGCGATCGCCGTCTTCAGCTGCGGCGGGATCGCCTCGAACACCGCCCGGCGGAAGCCGGTGAGCACGAGGACGGTGATCAGCAGGCCCTCGAGCACGACCAGGCCCATGACCTCCGGCCAGGCCAGCTGGGTGGCGGCGAAGACCGCGACGATCGCGTTGATGCCGAGGCCGGTGGCCAGCGCGAACGGGTAGCGCCCGACGACGCCCATGAGCACGGTGAGCGCGCCGGCGACCAGCGCGGTGACCGCGGCGACGGCGCCGAAGGGCAGCGAGGCGCCCGTGACGTCGACGCCGGACAGGATGATCGGGTTCAGCACCACGATGTAGGCCATCGTGAAGAAGGTGGTCAGCCCGCCGCGGACCTCGCGGCCGACCGTGCTGCGCCGGGCGCTGATCCCGAAGTACCGGTCCAGCCCGTTGCGCGGCCGGACCTGCGGGCCGGCGCTGCGGCGCGGCCGGGACGCCTCCACCGCGACGTCGGCCGGCGTGTCCCCCGTGGGGGCGGCGGTGCGGGCTGCGCGGGCGCCGCGGGCGGGACGGGACTTCTCGGGCATGCGGGCTCCTGCGGACATGCGGCTGCCGGGCGGTGAGCCGCGACAGCGTGCCACACCGCACGCGCGCCTCCCCGCCGGTCTCCGGGGGACGCCGCCTAGTGTCGGCGGTGTGTCCCGCCCCGCTGCACCCGGCCCCCTGAAGCCGGCCCCTCCCCCGCTGCGCGTCGACACCGCCCGCGTCGTCCTCGCCCTGACGGCGCTGTGGGCGCTCGCCCTCGTCGTCCTGCTGCTCCTCGGCGACCGGGTGGACCGCGTGTGGACGTGGACCTGCGTGGCCGGGATCGCGCTGGCCGGGGTGGGCCTGGCGGTCATGCGCCGGCAGGGCCAGCTCGGGCCCCGCCGCTGAGGCGGGGCCGCTAGTCGGTGAGGACGTCGAACTCCGCGGTGTCGTAGCGGGCCGACGTCACGACCTCGGCCGGCTCCCCGGCGGCGAGGGTGGCCTGGCTGTGCGCGCCGCAGCCGTAGTCGACGGCGACCACCCGGCCGTCGGCGGGCGCGTACTCGTTGCCGCAGGCGCCGAGCAGGGTCCGCAGCGACCCGGCCAGCGGGAGGAAGAAGCCGCAGGTGCCGCACGGGCCGGGGGCCTGGCGGGCCATGGGCGCGCGCGGGCCGAAGTCCCCGGCCAGCCAGCGGGCGGCGGCGGCGCTGCGCCCCTCGCGGGACATCACCCGCTCCCGGCCCAGGCCGATCTCGCTCGCCAGCGCCTGCGCCTCGGGGTCGGCCGCGGCGTCGTCCTCGGTCGTGTAGGAGGGCACCAGCCGCGGGTCGTCCTCGGTGGCCGGCAGGACGTCGCCCACCGACAGGTCGCCCGGGCGCAGCCGCTCGTGCCAGGGCACCCAGGCCGGCGCCAGCAGCGCGGCGTCGCCGGGCAGGAGCACGACCTCGTCGACGGTGGCCGCGTCGTCGCCCGGGACGTGCGCGAGGGTGACCGCCCAGTGCCAGCCGGCGTAGCCGGGCAGCCGGCTGGCGAACGAGTGGGTGACCACCTCGCCGAGGACGGCGGCCGCGGCGTCCCCGGGCTGCTCCGGGGTGGCGCCCAGGTGCTCGCCGACCACCGCGGGGTCGCCGGCGGTCTCCTCGGCCGCGGCGCGGGCGAGGTCGACCGCGCCGGTCAGCACGTCGCTGGGGGCGGGATCCGGGGTCACGGGCCCATGTTCCCAGACGGGGGCGCCGACGACGTGCACGCGGGGACCCGCGTGATCACGCCCACCCCGGACTGCCAGGCGGGTGCGGCACCATGGGGGCGTGCCGTCGTCGCGTCCGCCCGGGTCCCGCCGGGGCCCGCTGCGCCGGTCGCGGCCGGACCCGGTCCCGCCCGACCGCCTGGACACCACCCCGCTGGACCTGCCCCGCCCGGGGACGCAGCCGCAGGCCGCCGGGGTACCCCCGCCCGGGTACGGCCCGCCCACGGACCCCGTGTACGGCCCGCCGCCGCAGGCGCTCCCCCCGGCACCACCCCCGGGGGAGCAGCCGCCGCAGGCGCAGCCGCGGGTGACCGTCACCCGGGTCGCCGTCGCCCGCACCCGCGAGCTCACCGGCGCGGCCGTCGCCCGGGTGCGCGCCGCCAGCCGCGCCGACGGCGCCGCCGAGAGCGGCCTCACCCAGCTGCTGTGGGTCAACGCCCTGCACATGGCCGGGGACGCGATGGTGGCCGTCTCGCTGGCCGGCACCCTGTTCTTCGCCGCGGCCGCCGACGCGCAGCGCGGCAACGTCGCGCTGTACCTGCTGGTCACGATGGCGCCGTTCGCGGTGGTCGCCCCGGTCATCGGCCCGTTGCTGGACCGGCTGCAGCGCGGCCGCCGCTGGGCGCTGGGCGCGGCCTCGCTGGGGCGGGCGGCGCTGGCGCTGGTCATGGCCGCGCACCAGACCGACTGGCTGCTCTACCCGGCGGCGCTCGGCGTCCTGGTGCTGTCCAAGGCGCACAACGTGCTGCGCGCCGCCGTCGTCCCGCGGGTGCTGCCCGGCGCCATGTCGCTCACCTCGGCCAACGCCCGGCTGTCGGTGTTCGGCCTGGTCACCGCCGGCGTCTTCGGCGCCGTCGGGGCGGGTCTGGCCTGGGCCTTCGGCTTCGAGCCGCTGCTGTGGGCGACCGCCGCGGTGTTCGCCGTCACCGGGGTGCTCGCCGTCCGGCTGCCCCGGCACGTCGACGTCCCCGTCGGCGAGCAGCCGGCCGACGTGCTCAGCACCGGTCCCGTGCCGGTCGCCGGCCGCCGGCGCCGGCCGGTCAACCCGCACGTGGTGCTCGCCCTGCGGGCCAACGCGGCGCTGCGCGGCCTCGGCGGCTTCCTGACGATCTTCTCCGCGTTCCTCGTGCAGGCCACCGTCTCCGGCGGCTGGGAGGCCAGCCTCGCGCTGGGCGCCATCGCCGGCGCCGCGGGGGCGGGCAGCGTGCTCGGCACCGGCATCGGGTCCCGGCTGCACCACGCCGACCCCGACCGGGTGGTCGTGTGGTCCGCCGGCGTCGCCGCCGCGGTCACCGTGCTCGCCGCGGTGTTCTTCGGCCTGGCCACCGCGGCCGCCGTCGCCGGGGTCGCGGCGGTCGCCAACGCCCTGGGCAAGGTCGCCCTCGACGCGATCATCCAGCGCGAGGTGCCCGAGAGCCTGCGCGCCTCGGCGTTCGCCCGCTCGGAGACCGTCCTGCAGCTGGCCTGGGTCTTCGGCGGCGCGCTCGGCATCGCGCTGCCGCCGATCGGCTGGCTCGGCTTCACCGTCGCCGCCGCGCTGCTCGTGCTCGCCGTCGGGCTGGTGCTGTGGACGCCGCGCCGCCGCCGGTGGGCGCCGGTCGACCCGACCGCCCCCACCGTCCCGGGCGCCGTCCCCGCCGCGCCCGACGTCCCGACCGTGCCGGAGGCACCCCGCCCGTGAGGACCCCCACCCGCGCCGCCGCAGCCCTGCTGGCCGGCGCGCTCCCCGTCGTGCTGGCCGGCTGCGGCGGTCCGGCCTCGTCGGACACCCCGCCGGACATCACGGTCACCGCCGGCCCGCAGGAGGTCACCGCCCCGCCCACGCAGTACTGCGGGGAGGGCGAGGGGCAGCGCTACGACGTCACGCCGCCGGTGGTCGAGGTCTCCCCCGACACCCCGATCGAGCTGACCGTGCCCGAGGACGTCGCCGCGAACGGGTGGAGCGTGCAGGTCTTCGACGAGCGCCTCGAGGAGCGGCTCGGCGAGGTCGACGTCGACGCGGGCACGACGACGTTCGACGGGATCAACAGCTCCGACGTCGTCCCACCGGCGTACTACCTCGTCGTCGTCGAGGACCAGCACGACGACTGCCTGCTCACCGGCTCGTGGCCGGTCGGGTTCCTGCGGGCCGGCGGCGAGGTGGGCACCACACCCACCCCGACGCCGGCCGGCTGAGGCTCAGGCCTCGAGGTCCCCGGCGACCGCCCGCAGCACCGCCGCGACCTTGCGCGACTCGGCGCGGTCGGGGTGCCGGCCGCGGCGCAGGGAGTTCGAGACGTCGTCGAGCAGCTTGATGAGGTCCTCGATGATCGGGACCAGCTCGTCGGGCTTCTTCCGCCGGGACTCGGCCACCTTGGCCGCCACCGAGGGCAGCGGGTCGAGGACCCGCACCTGCAGCGCCTGGTCGCCCCGGCGGCCGGCGACGATGCCGAACTCCACCCGCTGACCCGGCTTGAGCTCGGCGGTGCCCGCGGGCAGGGCGTCCTTGTGCACGAAGACGTCGGGCCCGTCCTCGCGCGAGAGGAAGCCGAAGCCCTTCTCGGGGTTGAACCACTTGACTCTGCCGGTGGGCACGTTGATCCCTCGGGTCGCTTCTGCTCGCGGGTGTCCCGGCGCGGGGCCGGCGGACGGCGGCGCGGGACGCACCGCTCGCCTCCCAGGTTAGCGGTCCGGCGCACCTAGATTGGCCGCGTGCCAGCGCCCGACGGCCCGCCGGCCCACCCGGACTACCGGTTCACCCTCGCCAACGAGCGCACCCTGCTGGCCTGGCTGCGCACCGGGCTGGCGCTGGTCGCCGGCGGGGTGGCGGTGGCGGCGTACGTGCCGCGGCTCGGGGCCTCCTGGGGCGGCGGCGCGGTCGGCCTGGCGCTCGTGGGGACCGGCCTCGGCACCGCGCTGGCCGGCTACCGGCGGTGGCGGCGCAACGAGCGGGCGATCGCCACCGACGCCCCGCTGCGCGCCGGCCCCGAGGTCCCGGCGCTGGTCGCGCTGGTCTCGGCGGTGGTGCTGCTGGTGGCGGTGCTGCTGGTCGTCGAGGTCGCCTGATGACCGCGCCGGAGACCCAGCCGCAGCGCACGGTCCTCGCCTGGCAGCGCACCGGGCTCGGCCTGCTCGGCGTCGCCGCGGTTCTCGGCTCGCACGCCGTGCTCGACGCGCGGGTGCTGCCCCTGGTCCTCGCGGCCGCGGTGGCGGCGACCGGGCTGGGCGTCCTCGGCGTCCTCGCGCGGCGGCGGGCCCGCGCGCTCGCCCGGGACCCGGCGTCGGCGCCGGCCGCGGTCGAGCTGGCCACCGCCGCCGTCGTCGCGACGGCGCTGGCGGCCGCCGCGACCCTGCTCAGCCGCTGACCACCCCGGGCTCGACGACGCCGAGCCGGCCGAGCAGGTCGAGGAAGACGACGGCGAAGTCGTTGTCGGCGACCTCCCGCCGGACGGCGGGCCAGTCGACCTGCTCGCGCAGCGCCCGGGCCACCGGCAGCAGCCGGGAGAAGTCGCAGTAGTGCTCGTCGAGCGTCATGATCTTGGTGACCAGGATGTCGGTGGCCGCGAGGACCGGCATGTGCACCGAGAGGACCGAGACGTCCTCGGCACGCTCGATGAGGTCGGTCTCCACCGGCTTGCCGCAGGTGCGCCAGAGCACGTCGACGAACGAGTTGCCCTGCACGACCTTGGTCAGCCAGTCCTCGGCCGGGTCCTCCACCTGCAGGCCGGCGTCGGCGAGCACCTTGACCGCCCGCTCGGCCTCGGCCGCGGGCACGAGGAAGTCGGCGTCGTGGTCGGGCTCGGGGGCGCCCCGCACGAACGCGGCGTAGCCGCCGCAGAGGGCGAAGGGCACGCCGCCCTCCTTGAGGGCCACGGCGGTGCGCTTGAGGAGGTCACGGATCTCGTCGCGGTCGGAGGGCAGCACGGGGTGCGTCTACCCGGCGTCCGGCCGGTCACGCACGGTTGAGCACCGCCCGCCGGGGCACGGGAGACCCCGTGCGCATCGCGACGTTCAACATCCTGCACGGGCGCTCACCCGAGGACGACCGGGTCGACGTCGACCGGCTGGCCGCGGGGGTGAAGACGCTGGACGCCGACGTCCTGGCGCTGCAGGAGGTCGACCGCGACCAGCCCCGCTCGATGAACGCCGACCTCACCGCGGTGGCCGCCGAGGCGATGGGCGCGGTCGACCACCAGTTCGTGGCCGCGCTGTCGGGGACGCCCGGCGGGACGTGGATGGCCGCCACCGGCGACGAGCAGCCGGGCGCGGCCAGCTACGGCGTCGCGCTGCTGTCGCGGTATCCGGTGGTGTCCTGGCGGGTGGTGCGGCTGCCGACGCTGCCCGGGCGGGTGCCGGTGTGGTTCCGCGGCGCGCGGGCGCCGCAGCTGGTCAGCGAGGAGCCGCGGGTCGCCGTCGCCGCCGTCATCGACGGCCCGACCGGGCAGTTCACCGTCACCTGCACGCACCTGTCGTTCGTGCCGTACTGGAACACCGTCCAGCTGCGCCGGCTGGTGCGGTCGCTGCGGGGGACGCGCGAGCCGCTGGTGGTCCTCGGCGACCTCAACATGGAGCCGCCCAAGGCCGCCCGGGTCAGCGGGCTGCGGCCGCTGGCCGCGGGGCTGACCTTCCCCGCCGACGTCCCGGTCCGGCAGCTGGACCACGTGCTGGCCCGCGGGCCGGTGACCGCCACCGGTCCGGCCGAGGTGGTGCGGCTGCCCCTGTCGGACCACCGGGCGCTGGCGGTGCCGTGCGCGGTCGGGTGAGGCGGTTGGCGTCGTGACAGCGACGGGTGTCACGATCAGCCCATGGCTGCGTCCTCCGTCGGCACCCGCGCGTTCACCCTGGTCGCCTCGGCGGTGCGCCTGGTCGCCTCGCTGGTGGCGGTGGTGATCGTGGTCCACGCGGTGTTCACCTTCTTCGAGGCGAACCCCGCGAACACGCTGGTGTCGGCCGCCGCGGACGTCCGCGAGAACCTGGGCTGGTTCACCGTCGACCTGTTCCGGCCGTCGGACCCGCGGATCGGCGAGACGGTCAACGCCGCGATCGCCGCGCTGGTCTGGGTCGTCGTCGGCAACCTGGTGTCCAAGCTGCTGGTGAAGCTCGCACCGTAGGACCCCGTTCGATCGGCGGGTGGCCCCGTCCCGGGTCCCACCCTGAGCCTGCGAAGGGTGGGGAGGACGGGGTCCTTCGTCTAGGCGTTCCTCACGGCGGCGGCGGCCTCCAGGCCCAGCTCCTGCACCGAGACCTCGCGCATCTCGACCTTGCGGACCTTGCCGGTCACCGTCATCGGGAAGCCCTCGACGACCTTGACGTAGCGGGGCACCTTGTAGTGCGCCAGCTTCCCGGCGCAGAACTCGCGCAGCGCCTCCGGCGTGAGCGGCTCGGCCCCCTCGCGCAGCCGCACCCAGGCCATGAGCTCCTCGCCGTACCGCTCGTCGGGGACGCCGATCACCTGCGCGTCGACGACGTCGGGGTGGGTGTAGAGGAACTCCTCCACCTCGCGCGGGTACACGTTCTCCCCGCCGCGGATGACCATGTCCTTGATCCGGCCGACGATGTTCAGGTAGCCGGCGTCGTCCATGACGGCGAGGTCGCCGGTGTGCATCCAGCGGGCCGCGTCGATCACCTCGGCGGTCTTCTCCGGCTCGTCCCAGTAGCCGAGCATCACCGAGTAGCCGCGGGTGCAGAACTCCCCCGGCGTCCCGCGGGGCACGGTGATGCCGCTCTCGGGGTCGACGACCTTGACCTCCAGGTGCGGGTGCACCCGGCCGACGGTCGAGGTGCGGCGGTCGAGGTCGTCGTCGGCGCCGGTCTGGGTGGAGACCGGTGAGGTCTCGGTCATGCCGTAGCAGATGGTCACCTCGGTCATGCCCATCTCGGCGACCACCCGCTTCATCACCTCCACCGGGCACGGCGAGCCGGCCATGATCCCGGTGCGCAGGCTGGAGAGGTCGTAGGTGCCGAAGTCCGGCAGCGCCAGCTCGGCGATGAACATCGTCGGGACGCCGTACAGCGACGTGCACCGCTCGTCCTGCACCGCCCGCAGCGTGGCCGCCGGGTCGAAGGCGGGCGCGGGGATGACCATCGTGGCGCCGTGACTGGTGGCCCCGAGGTTGCCCATGCCCATGCCGAAGCAGTGGTAGTAGGGCACCGGGATGCAGATCCGGTCGGCCTCGGTGTAGCCGCAGCCCTCGCCCACGAAGAACCCGTTGTTGAGCAGGTTGTGGTGGGACAGCGTGGCGCCCTTGGGGAAGCCGGTGGTCCCCGACGTGTACTGGATGTTGATCGGGTCGTCCGGCGAGAGCTCGGCGGCGCGCTCGGCGAGCAGCCCGCGGTCGGCGGCCCGGCCGGTGTCCAGCAGCCGCTCCCACTCGGGGGCGCCGAGGAAGACGACCTCGCGCAGGTCGGGGCAGTCGCCGCGGACCTCGGCCACCATGGCCCGGTAGTCGCTGGTCCTGAACTCCGGCGCGGCGACCAGCACGGAGATGCCGGCCTGGCGCAGCACGTAGGCCAGCTCGTGCGTGCGGTACGCCGGGTTGATGTTGACCAGGATCGCGCCGAGCTTGGCGGTGCCGTACTGGACGAACACCCACTCGGCGCAGTTGGGCGCCCAGATGCCGACCCGGTCGCCCTTCTGCACGCCGAGGGCGTCGAGGCCGAGGGCGCAGGCGTCGATGTCGGCGACCAGCTGCGGGTACGTCCAGCGGCGGCCGGTGGCGCACTCGACGAGCGCCTCGTGGTCACCCACCCGCGCTGCCGTCCGGTCGAGGTCCGCACCGATCGTGTCCCCGAGCAGGGGGACGGTCGAGGTGCCGCTGGCGTAGGACGGCAGCGCGGGGGTGGTCACGGCCGCCGGTTCTCGGGCAGCTGCACCCCGGCCCGGTTGGGCTTGTCGGTGGGGTGCGCGTAGCGGATGCGGTCCGGCGGGAGCGGGAAGCTGTGGTCCTCGCCGAACGGCGACAGCGGGCCGGCCATCTCACCGAGGAACTCGGTGACCGGCGGGCCGGCGTTCTCCGACTGGCCCCAGGTCGGCTCCACCAGGTGGGCGTGCTTCTCGTTGCGCTTGGCCATCTCGCCTCCGTGTCCGGTGCGCTCCGCCGGGGGGCGCACGTGCGGCGTCATTCTCGCGTGCCCCTGGTCCTACCCGCAGCAGCCCCGCCCACGTCACCCCCGTTCGCGGCGAGCGCGGGCGGACCGGGCGCCGTAGAGGGTGGGCAGCCCCTCGGCGGTGAGCACCCACTCCCCCGGGCCGACCGGCGCGAGCCGCACCTCGCCGCCGTCGAGCCCCTGCACCTGGCGGGTGCGCCAGACCGAGGTGCTCACCAGCGTCAGCCGCACCGGCTCGTGGGTGGGGTCCCACTCGTCGTAGCCCTCGGGCTCGAAGGCGACGATCGCCGGCCCGGCGATGCGCAGCAGCCCGCGCTGCCAGGGGACGGCGGCCAGCGCCCGCCGCCAGCGCAGGGCGCGGGCCAGCGCGCCGAGGCCCGCGCCGGCGGCGACCAGCCCGACGACGACCAGCGCGACGACGACCGTCCCGGCCAGCGGCACGGGGCGGCCGCGGTCCTCCGCGACGGCGACGGCGACCGCGCCGAGCAGCACGGCCAGGACGACGGCGATCAGCCCGCCCGCCAGCCAGCGCAGCGCGCCGGCCCGGTAGCCCTCCAGGGCGGTCCGGGTGTGCGGATCGTCGGCGGCCGGCTGCACGGCGTCCATGCTGGCAGGACCGGCGGTCCGGGCGGCACGGGCGGGCGCGGACGTAACGTGGTCCGGATGCCTGCCGACCGCCCCGCCACGCTGGCCGCGTGGCTGCGCACCCGCAGCGACGCCCAGCTCGGGGCGCTGCTGGCCGCGCGGCCCGACGTGGCCCGGCCCGCGCCCTCCGACGTCGTCGCGCTGGCCAGCCGGCTGGCGGTGCCCGTGTCGGTGGACCGCGCCCTCGACGACCTCGACGCCGCCACCCTGCAGGTGCTCGACGTCGTGCTGCTCGCCCCCACCGACGGCGTGGAGGCCGCCGACGTCGTCGCGGCGCTGCCCGGGCTGCCCGAGGACGTCGTCGACGCGGCGATCGAGCGGCTGACCACCCGGGCGCTGCTGTGGGGCGACGAGGTCCTCCATGCCCCCGACCAGGTGCGCCGCGCCGTCCGGCACCCCGCGGGCCTCGGCCGCCGGGCCGTGGAGCTGCGGGTGACCCTGCCCGTCGACCTGGCCGCCGTCGTCGGCGGGCTGGCCCCCGCCGAGCGCGAGGTGCTCGAGCGGCTGGCCGGCGACCGCCCGGTCGGGCACCTGCCCGAGACCGGCGGCGGCGCCGCCTCCCCCGCCCGGCGGCTGCTGCAGGCCGGGCTGCTGGCCCGCATCGACGCGCTCAACGTCGAGCTGCCGCGCGAGATCGGCCTGCTGCTGCGCGGGCAGCTCCCCTACGGCCCGCCACGGCTGCGCCCGGAGCCGGCCGCCGTGGAGCGGGACCCGGCCGCGGTCGACCGGCAGGCCGCCGGGGCGGCGCTGGAGGCGGTCGGGCGGGTCGGCGAGCTGCTGGCGGTGCTCGAGGAGGAGCCGGCCGGGCTGCTGCGCAGCGGCGGGGTCGCCGTCCGCGACCGCAAGCGGCTGGCCAAGGCGCTGTCGGTGTCCGAGGGCGACGCGGGGTGGCTGCTGGAGCTGGCCTTCGCCGCGGGGCTGCTCGATGTCGGCGGGCCGCACCGCGACGAGTGGCTGCCCACCCGCGGCTACGACCTGTGGCGCGAGCAGCCGCTGCCCGACCGGTGGGCGGCGCTGGTCGCGGGCTGGCTGGACAGCACCCGGCTGCCCTCGCTGGTCGGGTCGCGGGACATGGCCGGCAAGGCGGTCAACGCGCTGTCGCCGGACCTGGTCCGGCACACCGCCCCGGCGATCCGCCGCTCCGCGCTGGCCGCGCTGCTGGACGCCCCGCCCGGCCGCGGGCTGGCGCCCGACGACCTCGTCGCGCTGCTGCGCTGGCGGACCCCCCGGCGCGCCGACCGGCTCGCGCCGGTGCCGGACATGCTCGCCGAGGCCGCGCGGCTTGGCGTCCTGGTGGGCGGGGTGCTGTCCACCGGCGGGCGCGGCCTGCTGACCCGAGGCGAGGAGGGCGCCGCCGACGGGGTGCAGGGACTGCTGCCCGAGCCGGTCGACCACGTCCTCGCCCAGCCCGACCTCACCCTCGTCGCGCCCGGCCCGCTGGTGTCAGACCTCGCCGACACCCTCGCCGTCGTCGCCGACGTCGAGTCCTCCGGCGGGGCGACGGTGTTCCGGGTGTCGGAGTCCTCGGTGCGCCGGGCGCTGGACGCCGGGTGGTCGGCCACCGACCTGCACGAGTTCTTCGCCCGCGCCTCGCGGACGCCGGTGCCGCAGGCGCTGCGGTACCTGGTCGACGACGTCGCGCGCCAGCACGGCCGGCTGCGGGTCGGCGCCATCGAGTGCTACGTCCGCTCCGACGACCACGGGCTGCTGTCCCAGGTGCTCGGCGACCGGCGGACCGCGGTTGCCGAGCTGCGCCGGCTGGCCCCGGGCGTGCTGGTCAGCGGGCTGGGCGCCGACGAGGTGCTCACCGTGCTGCGGCAGGCCGGGTACGCGCCGGCCGGCGAGTCGCCGGGCGGTGCGGTGCTGACCCGCCCGCCGGCCCGGCCCCGCGCCGCCGGCCGCCGTCCCGGGCCGCCGCCGTCGGCCGCCGGGCGCCCGCTGACGCCGGCCGAGGCGGAGGCGACCGTCCGGGAGATCCGGGCCGGCGACGCCGCGCTCGCCGCCCGGCCCACCGCGCCGATCCGGCAGGTCCCCGGGGTGACCACCGCGGGCACGCTGGAGCTGCTATCCCGCGCCATCCGCGACGGCGCCCCGGTGTGGCTGGGCTACGTCGACGCCCAGGGCAGCGGCAGCCAGCGCGTGGTGCAGCCGGTGTCACTGGCCGGTGGTTTCCTCCAGGGGTGGGACGAGCGCCGGCAGGAGAACCGCACCTTCGCGGTGCACCGGATCACCTCGGTCGCGCTGGTCGAGGAGGAAGCCCCGGCCGCCGGCAGCGGTTGACCTGACAGACGCCCACCCGCCGAGGAGAGGCCACCCATACCCGTGAACGACGGACCCCTCATCGTCCAGTCGGACAAGACGCTGCTGCTCGAGGTCGACCACCCGGCGGCCCGCGAGTGCCGCGCGGCGATCGCCCCGTTCGCCGAGCTCGAGCGCTCGCCCGAGCACGTGCACACCTACCGGGTCACCCCGCTGGCGCTGTGGAACGCCCGCGCCGCCGGGCACGACGCCGAGCAGGTCGTCGACGCGCTGGTGCGCTACTCGCGCTACCCGGTACCGCACGCGCTGCTGGTCGACGTCGCCGACACGATGGACCGCTTCGGCCGGCTGACGCTGGTCAACGACCCGGTGCACGGGCTGGTGCTCACCACCACCGACCGCGCCGTCCTCGAGGAGGTCGTCCGCTCCAAGCGGGTGGCGCCCATGCTCGGGGCGCGGATCGACCCCGACACGATCGTGGTGCACCCCTCCGAGCGCGGCCGGCTCAAGCAGGCGCTGCTCAAGGTGAGCTGGCCGGCCGAGGACCTCGCCGGCTACGTCGACGGGCAGGCGCACCCGATCGAGCTGGCGCAGGACGGCTGGCACCTGCGCGACTACCAGCAGGAGGCCGTCGACGGGTTCTGGGCCGGCGGCTCGGGCGTCGTCGTCCTCCCCTGCGGGGCGGGCAAGACGCTGGTCGGCGCCGCGGCGATGGCCCAGGCCCGGGCGACCACGCTGATCCTGGTGACCAACACCGTCTCCGGGCGGCAGTGGAAGCGCGAGCTGCTGGCGCGGACCACGCTGACCGAGGACGAGATCGGCGAGTACTCGGGTGAGCGCAAGGAGATCCGCCCGGTCACCATCGCGACCTACCAGGTGATGACCACCCGCCGGAAGGGCGAGTACCGGCACCTGGACCTGTTCGACGCCCAGGACTGGGGCCTCATCGTCTACGACGAGGTGCACCTGCTGCCGGCGCCGATCTTCCGGCTCACCGCCGACCTGCAGTCCCGCCGCCGGCTCGGGCTGACCGCGACGCTGGTGCGCGAGGACGGGCGGGAGGACGACGTCTTCTCGCTCATCGGGCCCAAGCGCTACGACGCGCCGTGGAAGGACATCGAGTCGCAGGGCTACATCGCCCCGGCCGAGTGCATCGAGGTGCGCGTCGGTCTCGACGACGAGGAGCGGATGACCTACGCGGTCGCCGAGCCCGAGGAGCGGTACCGGATCGCGGCGACGGCGTCGTCGAAGCTGCCGGTGATCCGCCGGGTGCTCGACCGGCACCCCGACGAGCAGAAGCTGGTCATCGGCGCCTACCTCGACCAGCTCGAGGAGCTCGGGCGGGCGCTGGACGCCCCGGTGATCCAGGGGTCGACCACCAACCGCGAGCGGGAGAAGCTCTTCGACGCGTTCCGCGCCGGGGAGGTCAAGACGCTCGTCGTCTCGAAGGTCGCCAACTTCTCCATCGACCTGCCCGAGGCCGCGGTCGCCGTCCAGGTGTCGGGGACGTTCGGGTCGCGGCAGGAGGAGGCGCAGCGGCTCGGCCGGGTGCTGCGGCCGAAGGCCGACGGCCGGCAGGCGCACTTCTACACGGTGGTCAGCCGCGACACCCTCGACGCCGAGTACGCCGCCCACCGCCAGCGCTTCCTCGCCGAGCAGGGCTACGCGTACACGATCGTCGACGCCGCCGACCTGGCCGGCCCGGGCGAGGTCAACGGCCCCGACTGGGTTGACGAGCCCGCCGACTGAAACCCTCTCCGCGGCCCCTGGTCCCCGTGACCGGGGGGCCGCGACCGTCTCCTGACCCGGCAGCCCGGGCAGGATGACCGCGTGGAGGGCCTGACCTCCTGAGGGTGGTGGCCGTTCTCACCACCCGGGACGGGCGGGGTGTGCGACGGTGGAGGCGGGTCCGCAGCGGACCCCCGGACGAGCAGCGCCGTACCCGGACAGCGACAAGACGGCGTCCTCGGGAGTCGTCGTGTCCTGGTTCGTCCTCGTCCTGTCCGGTGCCCTCGAGGCGGTGTGGGCCACGGCCCTCGGCCGCACGGAGGGCTTCACCCGGCTGGCGCCGACGGTCGTGTTCGTCCTCGGCCTGGTCGGCAGCATGCTGGGGCTCGCCTGGGCGATGCGCACCCAGCCCGTCGGGACGGCGTACGCGGTCTGGGTGGGCATCGGCGCGGCCCTGACCGCCGGCTACGCCATGGTGTCGGGCGAGGAGCCGCTGTCGGCGCTGCGCGTGCTGCTCCTGCTCGGCATCGTCGGCTGCGTGATCGGGCTCAAGCTCACGCACTGAGCCCCGCCCTCCGACAGAGGACGCCGGGATGCCTCGTCAGGGCCGGTTGTTGCGGCGGCGGATGGTGATGATCCCCGCGACGACCAGCAGCAACGGGAGGATCACGCCCCACATGAGCCAGCCGTTCATCGGTCGCCCCCATCGGTCGTCCGTGAGCGCGATGCCGCCCCTGTCGCACCTGCTCCCGACCGTCAGCCTGCAGTAGACCTCCGCGCGCGGGCGTCACCCCACGAGGACGAGGAGTGCGCGCACCGAAGCCGGAACCTGAGGGGTCCCGGCTCAGTAGGGCGGTGGGGTGGTCGTCGCGGTGAGCCCGGTGGGGGTGGTGAGGGTGAGGGTGCCGTCGGCGGCGAGGTGGTGTCGCCAGCCGGGGGCCTGGTGCTTGCCGCGGTGGTGGCCGGCGCAGTAGCCGGCCAGGTTGTGCGCGGCGGTGGGTCCGGCCGGCCAGGGGATGGCGTGGTCGAGGTGGCCGGTGCGGCGGCGGCAGCCGGGGAACCGGCACCGCCGGTCCCGGGCCCGGGCGTGCCGGTCGAGCGCCGTGGCGGGGTGGTAGCCGGCGGTCGGGCCGGGGACGCGCAGGCCGGTGCCGGTCCTGTCGGCGCGGTGCAGGGCCGGTAGGTCGGTGAGGGTGAGCAGCGCGCCGGTGAGGGCGTCGGTGAGGACCAGGCGGGGCCGGTCGGTGAGCCCGCCGCCGGCGGTGCGCCGCAGCAGCCCGGCCAGCGCCTCCCGGGCCTGCTGGTCTGCGGCGGCGAGGGCGGTCAGCGCATCCGGTGCGGCGGTGATCCGCCCGGCGGGGCTGCCGCGCCAGGCGGTCTCGTCGGCGGTGTCGGCGCGCTCGGCGGTGGCCACCATCCGGGCGGCACGGCCCAGTGCCCGCTGCGCAGCCAGGAGCGCGGTGCCGGCGTCGTCGACGGCGCGGTCGGCGCGCGCCCACCAGCCCGCGGGCACGGTCGTCCCCGGTGGGGAGTCGGTCGGCCGAGGCCCTGAGTCGTCGGGCGGTGCGGGTTCGTCCGGCGGTGGTTGCAGGCCGGGTGGTGGTTCCTCGTCGACGGGGCAGGACACCGGCCGGTCGTCGAACTCCCCGGCCAGCACCCGGGCCTCCATCCGGTCCCACCACGCGGACAGCTCGTCGGCCTCGGCCTCGTAGTGGGCGATGTCGGCGGCGGTGAGATCCAGCAGCGGCCAGTCCTCGGCACCGGCGGCGGCGATGTCGACCCGTGCGGTGTCGACCGGGCCGGCCGAGGACGTGCTGCCTGTCGAGTTGTCGATTCCGGCGCCCTCGCTCGGGGCAGCGGGCTCGGGAGTCTCGGGCTCGGGGGTCTCCGGCTCAGTGAGGGCGGCCAGCAGGGCGCGGACCATCTCCGCCGGCACCACCTGTCCGTCGATCTCGCACGGCTGATCCCCACCCAGCAGCGCCCCCACCGGGGCGACCACGTCCAGGCGCACCTGCACCGGCGGCAGACCGGTCCCCCCGGGGCGCAGCACCAGGTCGAGCAGGCAGTCGGCCATCTTCTGCCCCCGGGTGCGGCCGTCGCCGGGCAGCGCATCCGCGTACGCGCCCAGCGCCTTCACCAGCGCCGCCGCCTCCGGCGTGGTCAGCAGCGCACCCACCACGCTCCTCCCGTCCACCCGGTCCGGCCGGGCGGACACCCCGCGCTCGCGCACCGCCCTGGCCAGCCGGTCGGCGGCCGCGCGGGCGCCGCGCTCGAGCACCTCCCGGTGCGCCTCGTCGCCCAGCTGCGCCGGCGTGGTCACCCGCCCCGCCGCCCACGCGAGCAGGTCGGCCTCCAGCGCGGCGCGCACCGTGTCGTCGGCGATCGGGGCGACCTGGTCCAGCAGCGGCCACAGGTGCCCGAGGTGCAGCATCCCCGCCTCCAGCGCCGCCAGCGTGGCCGGCAGCCGGTGCACCAGGGTCAGCGACCGCTCCAGCAGCGCGTGCGCCGCCTCCGCGGACAACGACAGCGCCACCGCCAGCTCCCGCGTCGCCCACGCGCTCACCGGCCGCAGCACCTCCGGCCGCGCCGCCCACCGCTCCGCCGACATCGCCCCCGGCGCACCCTGCGGACGGTCGGCCGAGGCCGGCCGGGTCGCCGCGAACGCCGCCACCGCCCGCGCCCGCAGCGCCGTCGGCCGGGCGATCTCCCGGTCCGCGGCCTGCACCGCCCCCAGCGGCCCGGACGACACCCAGACCGGCGGCGCCACCGGCACCGGAACGGTCAGCACGTCGTCCACGAGGTCGAACATACGGCCGACCACTGACAGAAACAGGCGACTGAGCAGCACGTTCGCCACGAGGCCGGGCCCAGGGACACGCCTCATCCGGAGGCAGGCGGTCCGCGACGCGACGGGTTGCCACGCCGGGCGCAGCGGGCACCGCCGCCGCTCAGGGCAGCCCGGGCAGCAGCTCGTCCAGGGCCACCGAAAGGTGCCGCACCCGGACGCCGGTCGCGTGGAAGACCGCGTCGACCACTGCGGGGACGGATGGGGCCGGCGGGACGCGCCGGACCGGTCCGTTCCCGATGTGAGGCCTGCCACGCCGGACCGGCGGGCGGGGACGAAACCGCAGGTCAGGCGCGTGTGGCGGACCGCATATACGACGGCTGCGGGCGGGCGCGCGGGAGGTGGCCGGTCGGGCGTGTCCGGCGTGCGCCAGGCAGGATGGGCCGCGAGATGGCGAGTGCAGCACGGGCGGGGGCGGTCGCCCCGCAGACGACCAGCCGACCGCTCCGGGCCTGGCAGCAGGCGGCGCTCGAGCGCTACGAGGAGACCTCCCCCAAGGACTTCCTGGTCACCGCGACCCCCGGCGCCGGCAAGACCACCTTCGCGCTGACGCTGGCCTCGCGGCTGCTGCAGCGGCGCGAGGTGGCCCGCGTGATCGTGGTCTGCCCGACCGACCACCTGCGGATGCAGTGGGCCGACGCCGCCGACCGGATGGGCATCGTGCTCGACCCGGGCCTGACCAACGCCGTCGGCCCGGTGCGCGCCGGCACCCAGGGCTACGTGACGACGTACGCGCAGGTCGCAGGCAAGCCGATGCTGCACGCCGCGCGCGCCACAGCGGTGAAGACGCTGGTGATCCTCGACGAGGTGCACCATGCCGGCGACGGCCTGTCGTGGGGCGAGGCGATCGAGGAGGCCTACGGCTTCGCCGCCCGCCGGCTGTGCCTGACCGGGACGCCGTTCCGCACCAAGCCCGACGAGCGGATCCCCTTCGTGCGCTACGAGGAGGACGGCTTCGAGGGCGACGCCGGGGAGGCCGGCGCCGGGCTGGTCAGCCGCGCCGATTACACCTACGGCTACAAGGAGGCGCTGGCCGACAACGTCGTCCGCCCGGTCGTCTTCGCCGCCTACACCGGCACCTCGCGCTGGCGGAACTCGGCCGGCGAGGTCGTGGCCGCGTCGCTGTCGGAGGCCGGCACCCGCTCGGTGGAGATGGCCGCCTGGCGCACCGCGCTGGACCCCAAGGGCCAGTGGGTGCCGCACGTGGTCGCCGCGATGGACGACCGGATCACCCAGCTGCGCGAGCACGGCGGCATGCCCGACGCCGCGGGGCTGATCCTCGCCAGCGACCAGGACGACGCCCGCGCCTACGCCCGCATCGTCAAGCGGATCACCGGCAAGGCGCCCGAGCTGATCCTGTCCGACGACCCCAAGGCGTCGAAGAAGATCGAGCGCTTCTCGACCGGGTCCGCGCGGATCGCCGTCTGCGTGCGCATGATCTCCGAGGGCGTCGACGTCCCGCGCGCCGCCGTCCTGGCGTGGATGACCTCCTACCGGACGCCGCTGTTCTTCGCCCAGGCCGTCGGCCGCGTCGTCCGCTCCCGGGCGTCGCACGAGACGGCGACGGTGTTCCTCCCCGCGGTGCGGCCGCTGCTCTCCCTGGCCGCGTCCATGGAGAAGGAACGCAACCACGTCATGCCGCCGCCGAAGGCGAAGGACCCCGAGGCGCTCGACCTCGACCCGCTGCCGCCCAAGGAGCGCGAGGCGGTCGGCCTCAAGCAGTGGGAGGCGCTGGAGGCCGAGGCCCGGTTCGCGCACGTGCTGCACGGCGGGACGGCGCACACCGGCGAGGGCTCCGGCGCGGTCGCCGTCGCGCCGGAGGACGAGGAGTTCCTCGGCATCCCCGGCCTGCTCACCGCCGAGCAGACGGCGTCGCTGCTGGCCAAGCGCGACGACGAGCTGCGGCTGCGTATCGCCCAGCGGGTGCACGAGGAGGACACCGGCGAGCTGCCGATCGTCGAGGACCACCCCGACGAGGACGACGCCGGCCGCGGCTGGCGGGACGTCGCCGAGCTGCGGCGGGAGATCAACCGCCTGGTCAGCCGGGTGTCGGCGAAGACGTCGACCCCGCACGCGGTCGTGCACACGCAGCTGCGCCAGCACGTGCCCGGCCCGCCGTCGGCCTCGGCGCCGGTCGAGGTCCTCCGCGCCCGCCGCGAGCGCCTCCGCACGATGCTCTGAGCCGGTCCCGCCCGCGATCATGGCGCCGTGACCACGACACGCCGTCGCCCGATGGTCAGCGCGCCATGATCGCCGGGGACGCCGGTCAGCCCGTGGGCAGCAGGCCCCTCGCGGCGGCCAGGGCGACGGCCTCGGTGCGGCTGCCGGCGCCGAGCTTGGCCAGGATGTTGCTCACGTGCACGCTGGCGGTCTTCTCGCTGATGTAGAGCTCGCTGCCGATCTGCCGGTTGGTGCGGCCGCGGGCGAGCAGGGCCAGCACCTCGGTCTCGCGCGGGGTGAACACCGCCGCGGTATCCACCACCCGCCCGGCGCCGGGCAGCTCCAGCCGCGCCCGGCGGGCCAGCGCGGTGACCGCGGCCAGCAGCGGCGCGGCGCCCAGCTCGCGCGCGGTCCGGGCGGCGGCGGAGAGCGGCTCCAGCGCGGCCCCGCGGTCGCCGACGGCGACCAGCGCCTCGGCCAGCCGCCACCGGCTGCGGGCCTGCTCGTACACGTGCCCGTAGCCGAACGCCTCGACGGCGGCCGCCCACAGCTCCGGCGCCGGGCACCCGGCCAGCCGCGCGGCCTCGGCCTCCACCCGCGCGGTCCACGCCGCCGCCTCGACGCCGTGCGGGCCGATCAGGCGGGCGTGCGCCTCCACCGCGGAGCGCGCGATCTCCACCAGCGACCCCCCCGCGGCCGTCCACTCCCGCTCCGCGGCGGCGTCCCCGGTCAGGCGGGCCGTGGCCGCCGCGTCGCCGACCGGCGCCAGCGCGGTCGCGGCGAGCCGGACGACGGCCAGCCGGTCGTCGCCCCACAGCCCGGTCAGCGTCTCCGTGGCCGACCGCGCGGTGGCCAGGGCGGTGGCCGGGTCGCCGGCCCACGCGGCGAGGTCGACCTCCGCGCCGGCGGTGGCCAGGAGCAGCAGCACGTGCGCGTCGAGCCGGCCGACGAGGCCGCGCGCCCAGGCGATCCGCTCCGCGGCGGCCGGGTCGCCGCGGCCGACCTGCACGAGCAGCCCGGCCGCCCGCACGTGCGCGGCCATCTCGGGCACCCGGGCCAGCCGGTCGGCCAGCGCCAGGCTGCCGTCCCAGTCGCCGACGACGTACCGCGAGACGACCCCGAGGTGGCGCAGCTCCGCGGCGTAGAACGACCACTCGACGCCGAGCTCCGCGGCCCGCGCCAGCGCGGTGTCGCTCCACCGCAGCGTCTCGCCCGAGCAGCCGGCCTCGTAGGCGACGATCGCCAGGTTGAACAGCACCCGCATCTCGACGTCGGGGTCCCCCGACCGGCGGGCGCGGGCCAGCGCCTCCTCCAGCCGCGCGGGCAGCTCCTCCCCGCCGCGTGAGCGGGCCAGCGACACGGCGACGTCGGCCCACGCGCCGTCGAGCCCGAGCGCGTCGGCCGCGGCCAGCGCCTCCTCGGCGGCGGCGTCGCCCTCGGTGCGGCGGCCCACGTCGTAGCAGACGCGGGCGTGCGTGGCCGCGGCCCAGGTGCGCACCGGCGAGGGCGGCTCAGCCGGCACCAGCGCCATCGCCGCCGTGCTCTCGCGCAGCGCGGCGGCCTGGTCCTCGATGCGGCCCAGCGCCTGCGCCAGCGTCGAGTGCACCCGCGCGCGCAGCTGCCGGTCGCCGTCCGGGCCGAGCAGGTCCTGCGCCGAGCGCAGCAGCGCCACCGCCCGGTGCAGCTCACCGCCGCGGCGGGCGGCGGCCGCGGTGTCCAGCAGCAGCTCCGCCTGCGACCGCCCGGCCCGCGCCGCCGCGTCGGGTACCGCCCGCCACAGCGCGAGCACCGCCTCCAGGTGCTGCAGCTGCTCGGCCGGGGCGGCCAGCCGCCGCGCCTCGTCGGCGGCGTCCAGGGAGGCCGACAGGGCGCCGGCCAGGTCGTTGCTCTCCCGCAGGTGGTGCGCCCGCTCGGCCGCGGTGCCCGCCCCCGGGACGCCGGCCAGGTGCGCGGCGACCGCGGCGTGCAGCCGGACCCGCTCACCGGGCAGCAGGTCGGCCAGCACGGCCTCGCGCACCAGGGCGTGCCGGAACCGGTAGGCGCCGTCGGGGTCGACGACGAGCAGGTGCGAGTGCACCGCCTCGGCCAGCGCCGCCTCCAGGTCGGCCGGCGCCAGCCCGCCCACCGCCGCCACGAGCTCGTGCCGCACCCGCCGGCCGGCGACCGCGGCCACCCGCAGCACCTGCTGCCCGGCCGGGGTCAGCTGCTCCACCCGGGCGAGCAGCACGTCGGTGAGCAGCAGCGGCAGCGACTCCCCCGCGAGCCCCGCGGCGAGCAGCTCCTCGGCGTAGAAGGCGTTGCCCTCCGCGCGGGCGACGACGTCGTCGACGGTGCGGTCGGGCACGCCCGCGGCCAGCCCGCGCACGAGCTGCTCGACGTCGGCGTCGGGCAGCGGGCCGAGGTCCAGCCGCTCGACGCCGGGCAGCCGGACCAGCTCGGCGAGCAGCGGCCGCAGGGGGTGGCGGCGGTGCAGGTCGTCGGAGCGGTAGGAGGCGACGACGGCGACCGGCTCGCCGGTCAGCCGGGCCAGCAGGTAGCGGACCAGGTCGCGGCTGGAGCGGTCGGCCCAGTGCAGGTCCTCGAGCACCACCAGCAGCGGGGTGTCGGCGGCGAGCCCGGACAGCGCGGTGGCGACCGCCTCGAACAGCTGCAGCCGGCCGTCGTCGACCGGCGGGCGCAGCGCGCGGACCGGGCTGCCCAGGTCGGCCGCCTCGGGCTCGCGCGCGGCGGCCGAGCGGGCGGCGAACAGCGCGGCGGCCCCGTCGCCGAGCTCGTCGGCGACGGGGCGCAGCAGGTCGACGAAGGGCAGGTAGGGCAGGCCGACCTCGCCGAGGTCGACGCAGTGGCCGGTGAGCACCCGCAGGCCACGGGCGGCCGCGCGACCCGTCAGCTCGTCGAGCAGGCGGGACTTGCCGACGCCGGCGTCCCCGGCCACCAGCACGGCCGCGCCGCGGCCGGCGACCGCCCGGTCGACGGCGGACAGCAGGGTGGCCAGCTCCGCCGTCCGCCCCACCAGGGGCCGCTCGTCCCACCGCGCCACGTCGACGATCGTGGCACGGGCCGCCGACGGGACCGCCGTCAGCGTGGCCACGCTCAGCGGGACCGCCGCGACCGCCACGGCCCGCGGCGGGTGCGGGTGCCGCGGCCGAGCTCCCGCAGCACCTCGCGGCGGTAGGCGAGCTCGGCCTCGAGTCCGGGGTTGGGGTAGATGGTCACGATGGGCTCCTCGGGTCGGTGTCCGGTGGGGACGGCGACCACGGTCGTGCTGAGGCGGCGGCACGGGCATCGGGCGACCGGGCAGTCCTCGCCTCCCCCCGGCGTCTGAGGCCCCTCAGACGCACCCGGCGCGCGCCTGAGGGGCCGGGCGGCGAGGCTGGGCGCATGGCCGACCTCCGCCCGACCGTCTTCGTCCTGTACGGCGCCACCGGCGACCTGGCCGCGCGCATGGTGCTGCCGGCCTTCGACGTCCTGCAGCGCCGCGGGCTGCTCCCGCCGGACTGGCGGATCGTCGGCAGCGGCCGCGGCGAGCGCTCCGACGACGAGTTCCGCGACCTGGTCCGGGACGCCCTGGCCGAGCACGGCGACGGGGAGCCCGCCGAGGGGCTGCCCGAGCGGCTGCGCTTCGCCGGCGGCGGCTTCGCCCCGGACGACCCCGGGCAGCTGCCCGACGCCGTGGCCCGCGCCCGCGAGGAGCTCGGCGACGACGCGCAGCTCGTGCACTACCTCGCCGTCCCGCCCGAGGCGTTCGGCGGCATCACCCGGGCCCTGGCCGCCCATGGCCTCGCCGACGGCGCGCGCGTCGTCTACGAGAAGCCCTACGGCACCTCCCCCGACGGGTTCCGCGAGCTCGACGAGCTGGTGCACGCGGTGCTCGACGAGGAGCAGGTCTTCCGCATCGACCACTTCCTGGGCAAGGAGGCCACCCAGGACCTGCACGTGCTGCGCTTCGCCAACGGGCTGTTCTCCTCGGTGTGGAGCCGCGAGCACGTGGCGCAGGTGCAGGTCGACGTCCCCGAGACCCTCGACGTCGCCGACCGCGCCGAGTTCTACGACGCCACCGGCGCCACCCTCGACATGCTGGTCACCCACCTGTTCCAGGTGGCCGCCGAGGTGGCGACGGAGCCGCCGGCGTCGCTGGCGCCGGGCGACCTGCAGGAGGCCCGCGACGCGGTGCTCGCGGCGTTCCGGCCGCTGACCCGCGACGACGTCGTCCTCGGGCAGTTCACCGGCTACCGGGACCTCGACGACGTCGCCGACGACAGCGGCACCGACACCTTCGTCGCGGCGCGGCTGTGGATCGACACCGACCGCTGGCAAGACGTCCCGTTCCTGCTGCGCACCGGCAAGCGGATGGCCGAGGACCAGCAGCGGGTGACGCTGGTGCTGCGCCGGCCCGACGGCCCGGTGGGCGCGGTGCCCGGCGGCGGGAACACCGTCTCGCTGTCGCTGTCGGGCGCCGGCGCGCTGGACCTCGGGCTGGTGGCCAAGCGCCCGGGGCCGGAGCTGGAGCTGGCGGTGGCGGAGTCCTCGCTGGACCTGGGCGCGGTGCCCGAGGGCGAGCCGCTGCCGCCCTACGCCACGCTGCTGTACGACGTCCTGGTCGGCGACCGGTCGCTGTTCACCACCAGCGGCGGGCTGGCGCGGGCGTGGCGGGCGGTCGCGCCGGTCCTCGCGGACCGGCCGGAGGTGCACCCCTACGAGCCGGGCTCCTGGGGGCCCGCGCAGGCGGCGGCGCTGGCCGACCCGTGCGGCTGGGTGCTGGGGAGCTGAGGGGATGGGGTCCGGACCGGGCTCTGGTCGCCTCGCGGCGAGAAGCACGACGCGGCTCCAGACCCCCGGCCGAGGCCGGGGCGGTGGTCCGCGAAGGCGGTATCCAATTGGCACCCGGGGACACAGATCGCCCGGTCCGGACATCCCCGACGGTACCCCGCTCCGGGCCGCGCCACGCGCGGATCAGCCGAATCCGCGGGAGTCCTGCTTGAGCGCCGTGTCGACGGTCAGCGCCGAGGCCAGCACCAGGCTCGCCAGCGGCTCGGGCAGCCGGGCGTGCACCCGCACGACGTAGCGGTCGGCGGTGGTGAACAGCGTGCGCGCCAGGCCCTCCCACGTCTTGGTGATGCGGGCGACCTCGTTCCCGAGCGAGTCGGTGATCGAGAAGTCCCAGGCGCGCCAGTTCTCCGCCTGGATCGCGCCGGCGAGCTGACCGCCCACCACCAGGTCGAAGCGGATCCGGCCGAACACGTTGGCCTGGACGATCTCCCCCACCGGCGCGCCCTCGGGCGTCTCGACGACGACCCGCGACCTGACCAGCTTCGCCGGGCGGGTGAGCACGAGGACCGGCCCGTACGCGTCGCGCACCTCGAGGCGGTGGGTGAGGTACTGGTCGAGGCTGCTCATGAAGCGGACGACCTTCTTGGCCGCCGACTGCCCGACCTCGACCACCGCGCCGACCTGCGTGCCGTTGCTGTCGAGGACGGCGTACTCGTTGGTGAGCTCGACGAGCTTGGTCTTCTGGTTGACCAGCAGCACCGGCTGGTCGTGCAGGACCGAGCGGCGCGGCTGGGCGCTGTACTGCTGCTGACCGCCGTACGGCTGCTGGACCGGCTGGACCGACTGCTGGACCGGTGCGGGGGTGGGCTGGGGCACGGGCTGCGGGGCCGCCTGCTGGACGTGCTCGGTCCAGGTCCGGCCGTCCCACCAGCGGAAACCGCCGCTGCCGGCGGGGTCGGGATACCAGCCGGGCGGCGGCAGGGGCTGTGTCACGGCGGCGACGGTAACCGCCGCGGCTGTGCGCGCGTGCCAGACTCCCGAGCCGTGTCCGACCTGAGCCGTGCCGAGGCCGCCGTCCTGGACGCCGTCGACGAGGCCGCCGCCGTCGACCTGCTGTGCCGCCTGGTCGCCGTCCCCTCCGTGGGCGGCACCGCGGCCGAGAGCGAGGCGCAGGCCCTGGTCGCCGGCGAGCTCGACGCGCTGGGCTGCGACGTCGACCGCTGGGCGATCGACCTCGCGGCGGCCGCCACCGCACCGGACGCGCCCGGCCAGGAGGTCGAGCGCGACGAGGCGTGGGGCGTCGTCGGCACCCTGCCCGGCGTCGACGGCGGCGATCCGGCGCTGGTGCTGTGCGGTCACACCGACGTCGTCCCGACCGGCGACCGCGCGCTGTGGGCCGGCGACCCGTTCACCCCGCGGCGGGACGGCGGCGCGGTGCACGGCCGCGGCGCCTGCGACATGAAGGGCGGGCTGGTCTCGGCCCTCGCCGCGCTGGCCGCGATCCGCGCCGCGGGCGTGCGCCTGTGCCGGCCGGTGGCGCTGCACAGCGTCGTCGGCGAGGAGGACGGCGGCCTGGGCGCGTGGGCCACCCTGGCCCGCGGGCACCGCGGCGACGCCTGCGTCATCCCCGAGCCCACCGCCGGCGCCGTCGTCACCGCCGCCGCCGGGGCGCTGACCTTCCGGCTGGAGGTGACCGGCCTGGCCGCGCACGCCGCGGTGCGCGACCGCGGGGTGAGCGCGGTCGAGCTGTTCGGGGAGCTGCACGCGGACCTGCGCGCGTTCGAGGGCGCCCGGCAGCGCGACGTCGACCCGCGCTTCACCGGCGAGCGGTACCCCTTCGGGCTGTCGATCGGCACGGTGCGCGCCGGCGACTGGTCCTCGAGCGTGCCGGACCGGCTGGTGGCCGAGGGCCGCTACGGCGTGCGGCTCGGCGAACCGGTCGAGGTCGCCCGCGCGGCGTTCGAGGAGCGGGTGGCGGCGTTCTGCGCCGGGCACCGGTGGCTGGCCGCGCACCCGGTGCGGGTGACCTGGACCGGCGGCGCCTTCGCCAGCGGGCAGCTGCCGCCGGGGCACGAGCTGCTCGGCGAGGTCCGCGGCGCGGTGGTCGACGCCGGCGGGGCGCCGCCGCCCGAGCGGGCCGTGCCGGCCGGCACCGACCTGCGGCTGTACGCGGCCGCGGGCGTCCCCGCGCTGCACCTGGGCCCGGGCGACCTGCACCTGGCGCACGGCCCGGCCGAGCGGGTCCCGGTGGCCGACGTGACCGCCGTCGCCCGCGCGCTGGCGCTGCTCACCCTGCGCCGCTGCGGGGTCGCGTGATCGGCTTCGAGGAGTTCGCCACGCTGACCGGCGACTCCCCCACCGCGCGCACGGAGTGGGCCGCCGTCGTCGCCGCGTGGAGCGAACCGCACCGCCGCTACCACGACCTCCACCACCTGGCCGCCGTCCTCGGGCTGGTCGACGCACTGGGCGCGGCCGCCGACGACCCGGCCGCCGTCGCGCTGGCCGCCTGGTACCACGACGTCGTCTACGACCCCACCCGCGGCGACAACGAGCAGGCCAGCGCCGAGCGCGCGCGGGCGGGCCTGACCGGCCTGGTCCCGGCGGCGCGGGTGGACGAGGTGGTCCGGCTGGTGCTGCTGACCGCCGGCCACGACGCGGCCGACGGCGACGCGAACGGCGCCGTGCTCTGCGACGCCGACCTCGCCGTCCTCGCCGGGCCGCCCGGGGCGTACGCCGCCTACGCGTCGGCCGTCCGCGAGGAGTACGGGCACCTGTCCGACGAGGTGTTCACCGCCGGGCGGATCGCCGTCCTGGAGTCGCTGCTGGCGCTGCCGGCGCTCTACCGGCTGCCGGGGACGCGGGAGTGGGAGCCGCGGGCGCGGGCCAACCTGGCCGCCGAGCTCACCCTGCTGCGCGGTCGCGCTTCCTGACCCGCAGCCCCGCGGCCGTCAGCCGGGCGAGCAGCTCGCGCGCCCCGACCGGCTCGGCGCCGGCAGCCACCGCGACGTCGTAGAGGTCCTCCGGGACGTCGTAGTGGTCCCCCTGGAACGCCCGGCGCGGGATGCCGAGCTCGGCGGCGACGAAGGCGTGCAGCTCGTCGTGCGACACGTCGCTGACCAGGTGCGACCAGCGGCGCCCCCGCCACGGCCAGACGGGACTGTCGATCAGCACGGCCACGGGGTGCAGTCTGCCCGGCGACTAGCGTCGTCGCCGTGAGCGAGCAGATCCGCTGGGGCATCGTCGGACCGGGGCGCATCGCGCAGAGCGTGATGGGCGACTTCGCGCACGTGGAAGGGGCGCGGCCGGTGGCGGTCGCGTCCCGCTCGGCCGACCGGGCGCAGGCCTTCGCGGAGCAGCACGGGCTGGAGCGCGCGTACGGCTCCTACGCCGAGCTCCTCGCCGACCCCGACGTCGACGTCCTCTACGTCGCCACCCCGCACCCGCAGCACCACGCGATCGCGCTCGCCGCCATCGACGCGGGCAAGGCGCTGCTGGTGGAGAAGGCGTTCACCGCCACCACCGCCGGCGCGCAGGAGGTGGTGACGGCGGCCCGCGGGGCCGGCGTCTTCGTCATGGAGGCGATGTGGACGCGGTTCCAGCCGGCCGTCGTCCGCATGCGGGAGCTGATCGCCGACGGCGCGATCGGCGAGGTGCGCTCGGTGCAGGCCGACCTCGGCGTCGACCGCGTCTACGACCCCGCCGACCGGCTGTTCGCCCTCGAGCTCGGCGGCGGCGCGCTGCTCGACCTCGGCGTCTACGTCGTCTCCTTCGCCCAGATGCTGCTGGGCACCCCCGACACCGTCACCGCCGCCGGGTCCACCTACCCCACCGGCGCCGACGCCGAGGCGGCGCTGCTGCTCGGCTGGGAGGACGGCCGCTCGGCCACGCTGACCACCTCGCTGCGCTACCCGACGCCGGGGCAGGCGCGGGTGTTCGGCACCGGCGGCTGGATCGACGTCCTCCCCCGCTTCCACCACCCGGCCACCATCGTGCTGCACCGCACCGGCGCCGAGCCCGAGGAGATCACCCGCCCGGCGACCGGCGTCGGCTACTCGCACGAGCTCGCCGAGGTCACCCGCTGCCTGCAGGAGGGACGCACCGAGTCCGCGGTCGTGCCGCTGGCCGACACCCTCGCCGTGCAGGACGTCCTGGGGCGCGCCGCCGAGCAGCTCGGCGTGCGGCACCGCGAGGACCCGCACGTCCTCGGCTGATCAGGCGGCGGCCCACGCCGCGCCGGTCGCCTCCTCCGGCGTCGGCACCCGGGTGGGCGTCCGGCCGGCCCGGCGGACGGCACCGGCCAGGGTGACCGCGTCGACGACGGCGGCGCCGCCCGGGTCGTTGTTCAGGTAGACGAACACGTCCTCGTCGTCGGCGTACGTCTCCGCGAGGCGCTGCGCCCACTGCTCGAGCACCCCCGGCGGGTAGGCCCAGCCCTCCGCGCCGGTGTGCAGCCGGAGGTAGCCCCAGCCGGTGGTCCGCCACAGCGGCGTCACCGGCCGCTCGGCGCGGTCGGCCCAGCACAGCGCGGCGCCGTAGCGCTCCAGCAGCGCCCGGACCTCCTCGGTCCACCAGCTGTCGTGCCGGGGCTCCACGGCGACCCGCAGGCCGGGCGGGAAGCAGGCCAGACAGTCGCGCAGCAGCCCGGCGTCCGCCTTCAGCGTGGGCGGCAGCTGCAGCAGGACGACGTCGAGGCGGTCGCCGAGGCCCGCGGCGTGCTCCACCAGCCGGGCCACGGGCTCCTCGGGCTCGCGCAGCCGCCGGACGTGGGTGAGGAAGCGGCTGGCCTTGACCGCCCACCGGTAGTCCGGCGGGGTGCGCTCGCGCCAGGCGGCGAAGGTGTCCCGCTCGGGCAGCCGGTAGAACGCGGCGTTGCTCTCGACCGTGGCGAAGCGCCGCGCGTGGTGCTCCAGCCACAGCCGCTGCGGCAGGCGCTGCGGGTAGAAGCGGCCGCGCCAGTCGCGGTACTGCCATCCCGAGGTCCCGATCACCACGGCCACGACGTCGGCCTACCCTGCGCGCCCATGGACGACGCACCCGCCCGCGTCGAGGACCTCTGCATCGACGCCCGCGACCACCAGGCCCTGGCCGACTGGTGGTGCGCCGCCCTGGGCCACGTCCGCCGCGACGTCCTGCCCGACGGCATGCCGCGCGAGCGCGACCGGCCGGTGCCGATCGAGGACCCCACCGGCGCCGGGCCGCTGACCTGGCTCAACCCGGTGCCCGAGGAGAAGGCGGTCGAGAACCGCGTGCACCTCGACGTCGTCGGCGACGCCGCGGCGCTGCAGGCCGCGGGCGCCACGGTGGTGCGGGCCTCGGACGCGCGGCCAGGCCACGAGCCCGACGAGGACGCCGGCGAGATCGGCTGGGACGTCCTCGCCGACCCCGAGGGCGACGAGTTCTGCTGCTTCCCGCCGCCGGCCTGACCCGCCGGCGGCGTCGGCAACTCACCGGGCGGCCGGGAGGCCCGGGAAGGGGCCCGACCGGGATCGCCGCGGGTCGAACACACGCCGGGCGCCCTCTCCCGACGGCCGAGAGGGCGACCCGTGTGTTCGGCCCGGAACGCCGACAGGGGCGGCCCCGCGCGATGCGGGACCGCCCCTGCCGGGCGTTGCGGGGTGTTACGGGAGGGCGGGACTCAGAAGTCCATGCCGCCCATGCCGCCGTCGCCACCGGGCATGGCCGGGGCGGCCTTCTCCGGCTTGTCGGCGATGACGGCCTCGGTGGTGAGGAAGAGCGCCGCGATGGAGGCGGCGTTCTGCAGCGCCGAGCGGGTGACCTTGGCCGGGTCGATGATGCCGGCCGAGACCAGGTCCACGTACTCGCCGGTGGCGGCGTTGAGGCCGTGGCCCACCTCGGAGTTGCGCACCTTCTCCGCCACGACGCCGCCCTCGAGGCCGGCGTTGACGGCGATCTGCTTCAGCGGCGCCTCGAGCGCGACGCGCACGATGTTGGCACCGGTGGCCTCGTCACCCTCGAGGTCGAGCTTCTCGAACGCGACGGCGGTGGCCTGCGCCAGGGCGACGCCACCACCGGCGACGATGCCCTCCTCGACGGCGGCCTTGGCGTTGCGCACCGCGTCCTCGATGCGGTGCTTGCGCTCCTTGAGCTCGACCTCGGTCGCGGCGCCGGCCTTGATGACGGCGACGCCACCGGCCAGCTTGGCCAGACGCTCCTGCAGCTTCTCGCGGTCGTAGTCGGAGTCCGACTTCTCGATCTCGGCGCGGATCTGGTTCACCCGGCCGGCGATCTGGTCGCTGTCGCCGGCGCCCTCGACGATCGTCGTCTCGTCCTTGGTGACGACGACCTTGCGGGCGCGGCCCAGCAGGGAGACGTCGGCGGTGTCGAGCTTGAGGCCGACCTCCTCGCTGATGACCTGGCCACCGGTGAGGATGGCGATGTCGGTCAGCATGGCCTTGCGGCGGTCACCGAAGCCGGGGGCCTTGACGGCCAGCGACTTGAAGGTGCCACGGATCTTGTTCACGACCAGGGTCGCGAGGGCCTCGCCCTCGACGTCCTCGGCGATGATGGCCAGCGGCTTGCCCGACTGCATGACCTTCTCCAGCAGCGGGAGCAGGTCCTTGACCGAGCTGATCTTCGAGTTGACGACGAGCACGTACGGGTCGTCGAGGACGGCCTCCATGCGCTCGGCGTCGGTGACGAAGTAGGGCGAGATGTAGCCCTTGTCGAAGCGCATGCCCTCGGTGAGCTCGAGCTCGAGGCCGAAGGTGTTGCTCTCCTCGACGGTGATGACGCCTTCCTTGCCGACCTTGTCCATCGCCTCGGCGATGAGCTCGCCGATGGCCGGGTCAGCGGCGGAGATCGACGCGGTGGCGGCGATCTGCTCCTTGGTCTCGACGTCCTTGGCGGTCGAGAGGAGGTACTCGGTGACCGAGGCGACGGCCTTCTCGATGCCCTTCTTCAGGGCCATCGGGTTGGCGCCGGCGGCGACGTTGCGCAGACCCTCGCGGACGAGCGCCTGGGCCAGCACGGTGGCGGTGGTGGTGCCGTCACCCGCGACGTCGTCGGTCTTCTTCGCGACCTCCTTGACCAGCTCGGCGCCGATCTTCTCCCAGGGGTCCTCGAGCTCGATCTCCTTGGCGATGCTCACACCGTCGTTGGTGATGGTGGGAGCGCCCCACTTCTTCTCGAGGACGACGTTGCGGCCCTTGGGGCCGAGCGTCACCTTGACGGCGTCGGCGAGGGTGTTCATGCCCCGCTCGAGGCCGCGGCGCGCCTCTTCCTCGAAGGCGATCATCTTGGCCATGTGGTGATGTCCTCCATGCATGGATCGCTGCACGGCCGGGACCGGCGCCCGCGACGGACGACACCGGCGCGGCGGGCTCCCATGTGGCCCGCGCTCCTGTGCCTCACCGTTCCGACCTGATTGGCACTCGGCACTGTCGAGTGCCAACCGGAAGTCTGGCACTCGCCCCTGCCGAGTGCAAGAACGGGGGGTGGGTGCCGCCTGTTCCCGTGCCGGTCAGTCGGGAAAGCGCGCCAGGACGGCGGTGAACACCGCGCCGAAACCCAGGAGCGGCAGGAGCCAGACCCAGCCGTAGAGGGAGAACCCGATGACGGTCACCCACGCCCAGCCGCCCTCGGGCTGGGAGGCCGACAGGCCGGTCGCCAGCCAGGCCCACGGCAGGACCGCCCAGCACGCGGTGCCGGTCAGCCAGTACGCGAGCCGGCCGGGCCGCCGCGGGCCGACGGCGCGTGCCACCACCACGACCACGAGCAGCGCGAGCACCCACGTCGCGACGGGGACCGCGAGCGGCGGGCCGGTCCAGCGACCGACCTCGTCGTAGCCGCTGCTGCGCCAGCCGGAGAGGTGCAGGACCGCGGAGACGGCCGACAGCAGGACGAGGACCGCGACGTGGGCGGCCAGCAGGCACGGCGCCCAGCTGGCCGGCGGCGGCCCGGGAACGGCTGCGGCCCGGCTCCCGCGGAGGGAACCGGGCCGCAGCACGGGGGTACGGAGGAGCTCAGGCGACGCGGACGCCGTCGGCCTGGGGGCCCTTCTCGCCCTGGACGACCTCGAAGACGACCCGCTGGCCCTCGTCGAGGCTCTTGTAGCCGTCCATCTGGATGGCCGAGTAGTGGACGAAGACGTCCTGGCCGCCGTCGACGGCGATGAAGCCGAAGCCCTTCTCGGCGTTGAACCACTTCACGGTGCCCTGTGCCACGTGTGCTCCCACGTTGGTGCGTGCGGACGGTCCCCGTGATCCGGGGACCGGGGTACAGCTCTTCCGCCCGTCGGACACGTGCGTGGAACTGACGACCGCGCGAGACGGTACAACAGGCACGCCGCCGTGGGGAGATCCTGGACACACGACTCGGGACGATCCGGCGGAGATGTCACCCGCCGGATCGACGTCGCCGGCGAGGCTACGCCCCCGCCGCGGGGCTCAGCCGATGAGCCCCGCGGAGCGGACCGACCGCAGCGACGGCTCCACCCGGTGGGTCGGGCCGACCACCGGCAGCAGCGGGTCGAGGGTCTTGAGGCCCTCACCGGTGTTGAGGACGACGGTCTCCCGGCTCGGGTCCAGCCGGCCGTCCTCGACCAGCTGCCGCAGCACCGCCACGGTCACGCCGCCGGCGGTCTCGGCGAAGACGCCGGTGGTGCGGGCGAGGTCGCGGATGCCCTGGACGATCTGCTCGTCGCCGACCCGGCCGACGGCGCCGCCGGTGCGGCGGATGGCGTCGAGCGCGTACGGGCCGTCGGCGGGGTTGCCGATGTTCAGCGACTTCGCGATGCCGGTGGGCTTGACCGGCTTGACGACGTCCCAGCCGTTGTCGAACGCGGTGGCGATCGGGTCGCAGCCGGCGGACTGGGCGCCGAAGACCCGCCACTCGGTGTCCGCGACGATCCCGGCCTCGACCAGCTCCCGCCAGGCCTTGTCCACCTTGGTGAGCAGCGAGCCCGAGGCCATGGGGATGACGACCTGGGCCGGGATCCGCCAGCCGAGCTGCTCGGCGATCTCGTAGCCCATCGTCTTGGAGCCCTCGGCGTAGTAGGGCCGCACGTTCTGGTTGACGAAGGCGGTGTCCTCGAACTCGTCGGTCTCGGCGAGCTCGCTGGTCAGCCGGTTCACGTCGTCGTAGGAGCCGTCGACGGCGACCAGCGTCTGGCCGTAGACCGCCGACTGCACGACCTTGCCGGGCTCCAGGTCGGACGGGATGAACACGAACGACGGCAGGCCGGCGCGGGCGGCGTGCGCGGCCACCGAGTTGGCCAGGTTGCCGGTGGAGGCCGCGGCGATCTTGCGGTAGCCCAGCCCCTTCGCGGCGGTGGCGGCGAGGCTGACCACGCGGTCCTTGAACGAGTGGGTGGGGTTGGCCGAGTCGTCCTTGACCCACAGCCCGCCGGTGATGCCGAGCTCGGCGGCGAGCCGGTCGGCGCGCACGAGCGGGGTCATGCCCGGGTCGAGGGAGACGCGGTCGGCCGGGTCCTGGCCCACCGGCAGCAGCGCGGCGTAGCGCCAGATGTCCTGCGGGCCGGCCTCGATCTGCTCGCGGGTGACCTGCCGCATGAGCTCGGGGTCGTAGTCGACCTCGAGCGGGCCGAAGCACTGGGCGCAGGCGTGCTCGGCGATGAGGCCGAAGGTGGCGCCGCAGTTGCGACAGACGAGGCCGCGGGCGGGGTTGGGCGGGACCGGGCCGCCTGCGGCGGAGTCGGCCTGGAGCGAACCGGGAGCGGTCAGGGTCATGCGACGACTACCTCCTCATCTTCCCCGCGTCGGGCCGTCGAGCCGCGCGGGACGGAATTGGCACCTCTCGCCGCTGTCGCGAGCGCGGTTGCCGGGGCTTCACCGGGCCGTGTCCCTCTGCCCCTCTGGATGAGTGGAACGGGCCCGACTCTACCCGGCTGCCGGGACCGCCCCCGGCCCCGGCCATGCTGGGCGCCGTGGCTGCGCGCATCGTCTACACCGACCTCGACGGCACGATGGTCGGACCGCGGGGGTCGTTCTGGCACGCCGCCGACGGCTCCCCCACGGCCGAGCCGGCCGCGGCCCTGCTGGAGCTGCACACCGCCGGGGTCGCGCTGGTGATCGTCAGCGGGCGCACCGCCGACCAGGTCACCGAGGCGGGGCGGATCTTCGCCGCGGACGGCGCGATAGCCGAGCTCGGCTCGCTGGTGACGTGGAAGGGCGGCCGGGAACGGCACGAGCTGACCGGTGAGCTGCCCGCCGAGTACGCCGGCCGCACGCCGATGGACGTGATGGCCGAGCTCGGCGTCGTCGACGCGCTGTGCGCCGCCCACCCCGGCCGGCTGGAGTGGCACGCGCCCTGGCACACCACGCACGACGGCGACGCGCTGCTGCGCGGGTTCGTCGACCCGCTCGCCGTCGACGCGTGGCTGGCCGAGCGCGGGTTCGGCTGGCTGACGCTCAAGGACAACGGCGCGATCCCCGCCTCGGCCCGGCTGCGGCTGGCGCCGGAGGGGCAGCTGGCCCGCGTCTACCACCTGATGCCGCGCGGCATCTCCAAGGGCGCGGCGATCGCCTGGGACCTCGACCGGCGTGGCGTCGACCCCGCGGACGCCGTCGCGATCGGCGACAGCGCCAGCGACCTGGAGATGGCGCCCGCCGTCGGCCGGCTGTGGATCACCGCCAACGGCGCGGAGGTCGACGGCATGGCCGGGTTGCTGGGCGCCGTCCCCAACGTGTCGGTGACCACCGAGCCGATGGGCGTCGGCTGGGCCGAGGCGGTCCGAGCGAGCCTGTGAGCGGGTCGTGCCGAGTGGGCCCCGGAGGGGTCCGCGCAGGCGCGACGGAAGGGCTCCGCGGCGCTGGGGACGGCTCCTGGCCGCGGCGTCGCCCGGTAGGGCGACCGTTACGACGTGACGTCGCGCCGGGCGAAGTGGCGGAAGCCCAGCGCGGTGAAGACGGCGGCGTAGACCAGCGACTGGACGACGCCGCGGAACAGGTCCGAGGAGTCGACCGGCGTCTGCAGCAGGTCGGTCCAGGCGAACTCCTCCGCGGTGGGGAACCAGTCGCGGATCGACCCGAGCTGCTCGACCTGGTCGAGGATGGCGAACACGACCGTCGTGAACACCGCCCCGCCGACGGCGGCCAGCGGTGCGTCCGTGATCGTGGACAGCCAGAACGCCAGCGTGCCGACCACGAGCAGGTGCACGGCGAGGTAGCCGAGCATCCCGGCCAGCCGCAGGAACCCCTCGCCCTGCGACAGGGTCACCCCGATCGGCGTCTCGATCTCGCCGAACCCGAACGCCAGGCCGCCGGCGACCACCGCGACGACGGCGAGGGTGAGCAGCGCGCCCACCGACTGGACCAGCGCCGCGAGCCACTTCTGCCGGAGCAGCCGCATCCGGGGCACCGGCGTGGCCAGCGTGTAGCGCAGCGACCCCCACTGCGCCTCGCTGGCCACCGTGTCGCCGAAGAACAGCGCGTAGACCACGACGAGGAAGAACGACGTCGTCGCGAACAGCACGAACAGGGTGAAGTTCAGCCCGCTGGCGGTGGCGACGTCGACCAGGTTGATCCGGCTGTTGGTCTGCGCGTCCTCGCTCGCCCCGAGCTGGAGCGCGGCGATGAGCACCAGCGGCAGCGCCACCATCGCCACGAAGACGCCGATCGTGCGGCGCCGCTTGAACTGCCGCCGCAGCTCGACCGACAGCCGCAGCGTCCGCTCGGGCCGGTAGCCGGCGACGGCGCCGGTGGGCTGGACGTGCTCGGTCGCGGTCACGACTCCCCCACGAGTGCCAGGAACGCGTCCTCCAGGCGGCGGCGCGGCGTGAACTGGTCGACGGCGACGCCCGCGGCCACCAGCGCCTGCAGCGCCGCCGCCCGCGAGGTCTCGGGGCCGAGGTCGGCGACCAGGCCCTCGTCGGTGCGCTCGACGGCGACCCCGGGCAGCCCGGACAGGACGGCGGCCGCGCGGTCGGCGTCGGCGTCGTCGGAGAGGCCGACCAGCACCGCGCCGCCGGTGCCGACGATCTCCTCCACGGTCCCTTGCGCGATCTTCTGCCCCTTGGCCATGACCACCACGTGGGTGCACGTCTGCTCGATCTCGCTGAGCAGGTGGCTGGAGACGATGACCGTGCGGCCTGTGGCGGCGTAGTCGCGCAGCACCTCGCGCATGGCGTGGATCTGCGGCGGGTCCAGCCCGTTGGTCGGCTCGTCGAGGACCAGCAGGTCGGGCAGGCCGAGCATGGCCTGGGCGATCGCCACCCGCTGGCGCATGCCCTGGCTGTAGCGGCGCACCGGCCGGTCGATGGCCGCACCCAGGCCGGCGACCGCGATCGCCTCCTCCATGTGCGCGTCCTCGGCGGGGCGGCCGGTGGCGGCCCAGTACAGGCGCAGGTTGTCGCGGCCGGAGAGGTGCGGCTGCAGGCCGGTGCCCTCGACGAACGAGCCGAGCCGGGACAGCACCGGGGCGCCGGGGCGGACCGCGTGGCCGAACACGGTGATCCGCCCGGAGTTCGGCCGGATCAGCCCCATGAGCATGCGCAGCGAGGTCGTCTTGCCCGCGCCGTTGGGGCCGAGCAGGCCGAGCACCTGGCCGCGGCGGACCTCGAAGGACAGGTCGCGGACGGCGACGAAGCCGTCCTTGTAGGCCTTGGTGATGCCCTCGAACCGCAGCGGCACGTCCTCGCCGTCGGGCTCCACCTCCGAGGTGACCCGGCGCCGGCGGCGGCCCCACAGCACCGCGGCGAGCCAGCCGAGCAGGCCGAGGGCGGCGACGGCGCCGAGCAGCCACCACCAGCGGGAGGTGCCGCCGTCGGCCTGCGGCTGCCCCTCGACGGTGGGCACGGCCAGCGCGGTGCCGCCGTTGCCGGCCCCGGCGAGGGCGACGGAGTAGACGGTGGCCTCGGCCGGCAGCGCGAAGGCCTGGTCGGTCGAGGAGACGACGACGCGCATCGTGTGCCCGGCCTCGAAGCGGTGCACGATGCCCGGCAGCGTCACGGCGACCTCGGTGGGCGCGGCCGGGTCCGCCGACAGGCCGGTGAGCGCCAGCGGGGCGACCAGCCCGCCGGGCAGGGTCTGGGCGCCGTCGGGGCCGACGTCGTAGAGCTTGGCGAACAGCGTGGCGCTGCCGGTGGGCGAGGCGACGGCGAGCTCGACGGTCGGCGCGCCGACCACCTCGACCGCCTCGTCGAGCGGCTCGCTGGTGAACGCGGCGAACTGGCCGGGGATCTCCACGGCCTGGCCGCCGAGCGCCGAGGCCACCGCGCCCAGGCCCGGGACGGTGGTGATCGCGGCCGGGGTGCCGCCGGCGGGTGTGACCACCGGCTGGGTGCCGCCGTCGAGCGCGATGCTCTCCCGCTGCGCCGGCTCCCCGCCGTCGAGGCCGGGGTAGGCGCCGGCGAGCACGCTCTGGTTGCCGCCCTGCACGCTGCCCAGCCCGCTGCCGAGGCCGGTGGGCGCGGGGAACTCGAAGCCGGTTCCCGGGTCCTCGCCGCGGGCCGGGTCGTCCTCGTCGCGCAGGTACCAGTCAAACCAGCCGGCGACCTGGTCGCGCAGCTCGGCGGTCTCCCGCTCCGACGCCTGGGAGTCGTGGCCGCCGGCGTACCAGACGACCTTGACCGGGGTGCCGTTCGCGGCGATGCCGCGGGCGTTGGCGTCGGCCTGACCGAGGCCGAACAGCGAGTCCTCGGTGCCCTGGACCAGCAGGGTCGGCGCGGTGATGCGGTCGAGCACCGCGGCCGGGCTGCTGCGGTCGAGCACCGCGGCCACCTCGGGCGTGAGCGTGCCCGAGGCCGCGGCGGACTGGTAGGCGGCGCAGATGTCGGCGCGGAACCGGCCGCAGGTCAGCGCCTGCTCCACCACCGCGGGGTCCACCGACGCGGGGTCGAACGGCAGGGTGGGGGCGTCGCCGGAGACGGGGGCCGCGTCGCCGGTGCCGCCGGGGTCCTCGCCGGAGTCCTCGCCGTCCCCGTCCTCGGCCGCTCCCCCGCCGCCGAGCGCGTCCAGCAGCCCGCCGGTGGGCACCGCGCCGACGCCGAAGAACAGCCCCGACCACAGCCGCTTGTAGACGCCGGCGTCAGCGGTCTGCGGCGTGGCGGCGATCGTCGGCGCGTCGGCGGTGCCGGTCTGGGAGGGGAAGAGCGCGGCGGTCAGCGAGTTCCAGGTGATCTGCGGCGCGATGGCGTCGACCCGGTCGTCGTAGGCGGCGCCGAGCAGCGACAGCGCCCCGCCGTAGGAGGCGCCGGCCACGCCCACCCGCGGGTCGCCGTCGCCGTCGAGCAGGACGTCGTCGCGGTCGGCGAGCAGGTCGAGCAGCGTGGACAGGTCGGCGACCTCGTAGCGGGGGTCGTCCAGGCCGATCTGGCCGGTGCTCTCGCCGAACCCGCGCGCGGACCAGGTGAGGACGACGTAGCCGCGGCCGGCGAGGTCCTGTGCGTCGTCGGCGACCGACCGCTTGCTGCCGCCGAAGCCGTGCGCGAGGACCACGGCCGGCGCCGGGTCGTCGGCGGTGGCCGAGGCCGGGAGGTGGAGCGTGGTGTCCAGCTCGACGGCGTCGGCGCCCGAGCCGGAGGGCACGCGCGCGTCCTCGGTGCGGACCTCCTCGGCGGCGGCCGCCGGGGTGGGCAGCGCGCCGACGAGGGTGCCGGTGAGCAGGAGGGCGAGCAGGATGCCGGCGACCGCGCGGGCGCCGGGGCGCGGGCGGGGTGTCACGGGCCCGCGGAACGGACGCACGCTGCGGCCAACGGACGGTGCCGCGCCCGGGTTCCGCAGGGACCGGGACGGGGCGCGGCGGGGAGCGGTCAGGGCTGGAACCCGCCGGTGACGACGACGACCAGGCCCGGGTCGGCCACGTCCGGCACCTCGAAGAACCGCGCCGCGGGCCCGGTGGTGATGCCCGGGAAGGCCTCCATGAGCTGCAGGGCGGACTGGCGCTGCGACTCGTCGCCCTCGTCGAAGAAGACGGTGGTGGCGGCGACGTCCCCGCCCTCGTAGGCCCCGACGCCGGCCGTCGTCCAGCCCTGCGCGGCGAACGCGGTGGCGACGTCGGCGGCCAGCCCCCCGGTCTGCGTGGCGTTGAGGACGGTCACCGGCACCCGCACCGGGGTGCTGGGCGCCTGCTCGACCGGGGGCAGCGGCTCGGCGGACAGCGGGGGCAGCGGGCCCGACGAGGGGGCCACCGTCGCCGAGGCCGACGGCTCGCTCGTGGGCGTGGCGGCCGAGCCGGCCTCCTGCGCCGCCGGGGAGGTGAAGCTGTAGACGCCGAGCACGACCAGCGCGACGACGACCACCGCCAGCAGCGCGACGCCGGTGCGCCGGCGCGGCGGCGCGTCCTCGCCGTCGGCGGCGCGCAGCGCGGCGCGGGAGACCCCGGCCCGGCGCGCGGCCTTGCGGCGCTCGGCCTCCATGGCCTGCCGCTCGGCCTCCTTCGCCTGGCGCTCGGCGCGCATCGCGGCGCGGTTGCCCACGACGCCGGTGCCGCCGGTCGGCGGGCCGGTGTCCGGCTCGGCGTCGCGGTCCCGCTGTCCCCGGTCGCGGCGGCCGGCGACCTCGCGGTCGGGGATGGCCTCGGTCAGCGGCGCGGCCGGGGCGCGGTCGCGGGTCCGGTCGCGGGACACCTCCCGCTCGGGGATCGCCGCGGTCGCCGGGGCGGGCGCCCGGTCGGCGGACGCGGCGCGGTCGCGGGACACCTCGCGGTCCGGGATCGCCTCGGTGGGCGGGGCGGCCGGCGTCGCGGTGCCCGCACCGGAGGGGCTGGTCCAGTCGCGGTAGCCGTTCGCGGCGGGGGCCTCCCCCGGGGTCCGGCCCCGGTCCCGGGGCGGCGCGGGCTCGGCGGCGGGCGGGGTCTGCGCCCGGCCGCGGGCGGGCGGGCGCGCGGGCTGCTCCCAGGGGTCCAGCGGCGCCGCCGCCGGCTCGGCGGTCTCGGCGTCGGGCCGGGGGACCGCCTGGAACGGGGCGACCGTGGTCTCGGGCGGCGCGGGACGGGCCGGCGGCTGCGGCGCCGGACGGGACACGGCCGGCGACTGCGCGGTCGGCGGCTCGGCCGGCGGCTGGGGTGCGGGGCGGGCCGGCGGCTGCGGCGCGGGCGCCTGCCGGGTGGCGACGCCGGCGGCCACCGGCGCGGGGACCCGGGGGCGGGCCGGGGCGGCGGGCTGCGCGGGGCGCGACCGGACGGCCGGTGCCTCGGGCTGCGGCGCGCGGACCGGCGGCCGCTGCGGCTCGGCCGGACGGGCGGACGTCGCCGGGGGCGCGGGTGCCACCGGGGGCGCGGCCGCCGCCGGGCGGGCGGCCAGGGCGGGGCGGGCGGACCGGCCGGTGAGCCGGCGGCGGTCGGTCTCGTCCCCGGCGCCGAGCAGCGCGTCGCGGCGGCGGTCGGCGCGGCTGCGGCCGGTACCGGGCGTCGTCGGGTGGTCGCTCAGCTCCGCGGCGCCCGGGTCCACGCCGGGGCCGGGCGTCGTCGGCAGGTCGGGCAGGGGCGCGCTGGGGTGGTCGGTGCGGCGCCGGCCGCCGGCCACGGGGGCTGACGGCCGGTCCGGTTGGTCACCGCCTGGTGCCGCGTGCCTGCCCACGGTCACCAAATCTAGAGGGCGGACGAGCCCTTGCCCAGCAGGTGAGGCGAACGCCGCTGCCGCCGCGCGGTGCGCAGCCGGCGCAGGCGGCGGACGAGGAGGGGGTCGGCCTCGAGCGCGGCCGGGCGGTCCACCAGCGCGTTCAGCACCTGGTAGTAGCGGGTCGGGGGCAGGCCGAACCGCTCGCGGATCGCCGTCTCCTTCGCGCCGGGCTGGCGCCACCACTGCCGCTCGAAGGCCAGCATCTCGTGCTCGCGCCGGGTCAGGCCCGCGGGCTGCGCGGGGCCCTCACCGGACTCCGAGCCCCCCGGCGGGGAGACCGCGGGGTCGGGGTCGGGGGTCATGGTCGGGTCCGTTCGATCGGGGGGAAGCCGTCACCCACAACGGTAGGCCCGGGGGGTGACAGGCCACAGCCCGAGACGCGCGGTCAGGCCGCCGCGGGCACCTGCTCGGCGGCCGCCCGGCGGCCGGCGGCCCGGACCGAGCGCAGGCTGTCCACGGTGAACACCGCCAGCGCCGCCCAGACGATCGCGAAGCCGGCCAGCCGCGCCGGGGGCATCGGCTCGTGGAACACGAAGACGCCGAGCGCCAGCTGCATGAGCGGCGTGACGTACTGCAGCAGCCCGACGGTGGACAGCGGGATGCGCCGGGCGGCCGCGGCGAACAGCAGCAGCGGCACCGCCGTCGCCACGCCCGAGGCCATGAGCAACAGCAGGTGGCCGGCGCCCTCGGAGCCCGCGGTCCCCCGCCCGGTGGCCTGCAGGACGCCGAGGAACAGCAGCGCCGGCAGGAAGGTCAGCGCCGTCTCGACGAACAGGCCCGGTGCCGCCTCCACCCGCACCAGCTTCTTGAGCAGCCCGTAGCTGCCGAAGGTGGCGGCCAGCGCCAGGGCGATCCACGGCGGCCGGCCGTGGTCGACGGTCAGGACGACGACGGCCACCGCGGCCAGCCCGACCGCCACCCACTGCAGCGGGCGCAGCCGCTCGGCGAAGACGACGACGCCGAGCAGCACGCTGACCAGCGGGTTGATGAAGTAGCCGAGCGAGGTCTCGACGACGTGCCCGGAGTTGACGCCGTAGACGAAGACCAGCCAGTTGGCCGCGATGAGCACCGAGGCCCCGGCCAGGACGAGCAGCGTGCGCCGGTCGGTGACCGCCGCGCGGACCAGCGCCCACCTCCGCAGCACGGTCAGCAGCGCGGCCACGAACAGCAGCGACCAGACGATGCGGTGGGCGACGATCTCCACCCCGCCGGCCGGCTCCAGCAGCGGGAAGTAGAGCGGGAACACGCCCCACAGCCCGTAGGCGGCGAGTCCCGCTGCCGTGCCCGCCCGCCGCTCGTCCACGGCGGGCAACCGTACTGGCCCCCTCGCAGGGTCCCGCCGCGAGCGTGCGGGCGGTGGGGCGAGGGAGTCCTTCGTCAGGTGGTCTGGATGTAGTCGACGAGGTGGTCCCGCTCGTCCTGCAGCTCGTCGAGGCGCGCCTTGACGACGTCGCCGATCGAGACGATCCCCAGCAGCCGGCCGTCCTCGACGACGGGCACGTGCCGGATGCGGTGATCGGTCATCGTGCGGGCGAGGTCGTGCACCGAGGCGCCGGGCACGCAGGTGCGCACCTCGGCGGTCATCAGCGCCGACACCGGCCCGTCGAGGACCTCCGGCCCGGAGGCGTGCAGGGCGCGGACGACGTCGCGCTCGGAGACGATGCCGTCGACGGCGCCGCCCCCGCGGGAGACGACGAGCGCGCCGATGCGGTGCTCGGCGAGCAGGGCCAGGGCGGCGCGGACGGGCCGGTCCGGCGCGACGGTGACGACGTCGGGCCCCTTGCGGCGGAGCAGCGAGGCGATCTGCACGGGGACCCTCCCTCACTCGGCGGTCGCAGTGTCCACCCGCCGCCGTGCGGGGGCAACGGCCCGCACGGGACGCTCCCGTCCCCGTTCCCGGGGTGGACAGCGGGGCCTACCGTCGACTCGTGCGCACCCAGCACGCCGCGCCTGCGACGTCCCGCCGTCCGACCACCCTGCAGTGGCTCCGCTACGCCGTCGGCGGCGGGCTGCCCCGGGAGCTGTCGCCGTGGGTGCTGTCGGACACCACCCGCCCGGGATGGGTGCGCCGGCACGTCGCCCGCTCGCTGGTGCAGCTCGCCCCGCTGGTGGTGATCTGCCTGGTCGCCGTCCCCGTGGGGATGGGCTACCGGCTGACCGCGGCGGCCGGGGGGCTGATGGTCGGGCTGATGTACTCGCTGGCGTTCATGGTGGAGACCACCGAGCACCGCGTGGCCAAGGCGGGCTATCCCTCCGGCACCGCCGCCCGGCTGCGCGAGGAGCGCGCGGAGCGGGCGCGGACGGCCCGCGACGAGCGGCACCACCCCTACCGCGTGGGCGGGGCGGGCAGCTTCGACTGAGCCGACGGGGGGACTCGAACCCCCAACCGCCCGATTACAAGTCGGGTGCGCTACCAGTTGCGCCACGCCGGCGTACGCCCACCACGATAGGGCTCGACCCGGACGGCCCTGCTGCCGATGCTGAGCGCGTGGCACCGATCGACGACCCGGCCGGGCTCCTGCCGCTGGACCGCACCCAGCTGGACGCCCTGCGCGAGCACCTCGACGCCGTCATCGCGGCCGGCGGCTGCGACCGGACCCACCGCGCCACCGACGCCTGGGCCGCCGGGAACGGGATCGCCCTCGACCGGCTGCACGAGGGGGTCGAGGAGTACGGCGGGTTCTGCGACTGCGAGGTCGTGATGAACGTCGACCCCGCCGCCGTCTTCGACCCTCAGGCGGCCGCCGGGCCCTCGCGCAGGTAGCCGGCCGGGTCGCTGCCGGGCAGCGACCCCTCGGCCAGCCAGCGGGCGAAGCCGGCGGGGTCACGGCGCTCGAGCTCGTCGAGGACCTCCTGGCGACGGCGGACGATCGACTGCCGCGCCGCCGGGTCCAGCCGGCCGGCCAGCGCCGCCGTCGTGCTCAGCCACTCGCGGCCGAGCGCCGCGGTCGTCAGCGTCGCCACCGGCGGCAGGGAGGTGACCGTCCCGACGGCCTCCCCCGGGCGGACGCCGGCCACCGGCCGCTGCGGCGCCGGTGCGGCGGGCCGGCCGGGCGCCGGTGCGTCGTCGGGCGCGGCCGGCCGCACCGGGCGGCCGGTGCGCAGCAGCCACAGCCCGAGCCCGCCGAGGAAGAGCACCGCACCGGCCAGGGCGGTGAGCGCCGGGCCGCCCAGCACGGCGACGCCGGACAGGAACAGCAGCACCCCGATCGTGACCGCGCCGGCCCGCCAGGCCGCCTCCAGCGGCGTGTACCGCGGCGGCCGGCCGTCCTCGTGCGACTCGCGCGCCACGCCGCCGGCCAGGCAGGAGGTCACCACCGCGGCCAGCGCGACGGCGAGCAGCCCCGGGGGCCGCAGGGCGAGGCCGCCGACGACGGCGACCGCGACGGCGGTGAGGGCGGCGAGGCCCACGAGCAGGCGGGCGGGCAGACCGCGGGTGGACACGAGCAGCCTCCAGGAGCGCAGGCCGGGCAGCGGGGACCCGCCCGCTCCCAGGGGAGCGACCGGGCTCCCCCTCTACCCCGCGACGCTCCCGTCGCACACGGTGGTCGGCGTGTCGCGGGCGGCCGGGTCGTGGGCGGCAGGATCGGCGGCCGTGGGGACCTCCGTCGTCGAGCTCGGCCCGCCGCTGGCCGTCGTCCTGGTGCTGCTCACCGCGCTGGCGGCGGCGGGCGGGCGGCTGTCCGGGCTGGGCCAGGAGCGGCCGGTCGTCGTCGCGGCGCTGCGGGCCACGGTCCAGCTGGCGGCGGTCTCGGCGGTGCTGCTGGTCGTCGTCCGCTCGCTCTGGCTGTCGGCGGCGTTCGTGCTGCTGATGGTCACCGTCGCGGCGGTCACGGCGGCCGGGCGGGTCAGCGGCCTGCCGCTGCGGGCCCCGGGTGCCCCGCGGCGGGTGGGGGCCGCGGCGCTGGCGGTGGCCGGCGGGGCGGCGCCGGTGGTCGCGCTGGTGCTGGCCAGCGGCACGGTGCCGCTGCGCGGGGAGGCGGTGATCCCGGTCGCGGGCATCCTGGTCGGCGGCGCGATGACGGCGACGTCGCTGGCCGGCCGGCGGCTGCGCGAGGAGCTGACCACCCGCCGCGGGGAGGTCGAGGCGGCCCTGGCGCTGGGGCTGCTCCCCCGCGACGCCGTCCTCGAGGTCGCCCGGCCCTCCGCCGCGACCGCCCTGCTGCCGCCGCTGGACCAGACCCGCACCGTCGGGCTGGTCACCCTGCCCGGCGCCTACGTCGGCGTGCTGCTCGGCGGGGGCAGCCCGCTGGCCGCCGGCGCCGCGCAGCTGCTGGTCCTCGTGGGGCTGCTGGCCGCCGAGGTGGCGGCGGTCTGGGTGGTCACCGAGCTGGTCGCGCGCGGCCGGGTGCTGCCGGACCTCCCCCGCTGAGGACGTCCAGACACCTCACAGGCGCTCCGCAGGGCCCCGCCAGACGCCGCGCCGACAGTGGTCCCCAGAGCGGCGGACGGCCGCCCCAGAGGAGGACCACAGCAGTGAACGGACACCCGTACCCGAACCCGGCGCAGCCGACCGGTGCGACCCCGGGCTGGACCCCGCCGCCGTCCGGTGACTCCTGGTACGCGCCGGCCGGCACCGCGACGGCGCCCCTGCCGCCGCCGGCGCCTGTGCCGGCCCCGGGGAGGCGGCGGGCGGGCCGGCTGCGGATCGGCGTCGCCGGGCTGCTCGCCGGGGCCCTCGTCGGCGGCGGCGCCGGGGCGGGGGTCGTCGCCCTCACCTCCGGCGGCGGGAGCGGGGGCAGCGGCACGGCGGCCGCGGCGCAGTCGGTGGTCATCACCGACCCGGAGAACGCGACCGCGGTGACCGCCGCGGCCGCCAAGGCCTCGCCCAGCGTCGTCACCGTGTACGTCACCAGCGGCTCGGGCTCGGGCAGCGGCTCGGGCGTGGTGCTCTCCGACGACGGCTACGTGCTGACCAACAACCACGTGGTCACGCTGGACAGCAGCACCGGCGACGCCGCCGTCCAGGTGCGCACCTCCGACGGCACCCTCTACGACGCCACCGTCGTCGGCACCGACCCGACCTCGGACCTCGCCGTCATCCGGCTGCAGGGCGCGAGCGGGCTCACCGCGGCCACGTTCGCCGACTCCGACGACGTGCAGGTCGGCGACCTCGCCGTCGCGATCGGCGCGCCGCTCGGCCTGTCCGACACGGTGACCGACGGGATCGTCAGCGCCACCGACCGCGCGGTGGCCACCGGCTCCACCCAGGACGACGCCACCGTCATCGACGCGCTGCAGACCGACGCCGCGATCAACCCCGGCAACTCCGGCGGCGCGCTGGTCGACGCCGCGGGCGAGGTCATCGGCATCAACACCGCGATCGCCTCGGTGGCCTCGGGCGCGCCCGGCTCGTCGGGCCAGAGCGGCAACATCGGCGTCGGGTTCGCCATCCCGAGCAACACCGCCCAGCGGATCGCCGAGGAGATCGTCGACACCGGCTCGGCCACCCACGCCGTCCTCGGGGTGAACGCCCACACCGCCGGCGGGACCGGCTCGTCCGAGGTGGGCACCGGCGCGCAGGTCGTGCAGGTGCAGCCCGGCGGGGCCGCCGCGGAGGCGGGCCTGCAGGCCGGCGACGTCGTCACCGCGGTCGGCGACCGGGCGGTGACCACCTCCACCGAGCTCACCGCCGCGATCCGCAGCTCCGCCCCCGGCGCGCAGGTGCAGCTGACCGTGCAGCGCGGCGGCGGGACGTCGACGGTCGAGGTCACCCTCGGCAGCAGCGCGGGCTGACCCCTCCGGCCCGGGATGGCACCCTCCCCCGCCTCTAGGCTGGGGAGGGTGTCGTCGTCTGTGAGCGCTCCGCTCGCCTCCTCGCTCGACGACCCGGAGCGCGCCGCCGGACTGCGACGGATGAAACGGCTGGCCACGGGGCTGTTCCTGCTGGCCGCGGCCGTCTTCCTCGCCTGCGTGCTGCTCGGCGACACCGCCGGGCCCTGGGTCGGGTACGTGCGGGCCACCGCCGAGGCCTCGATGGTCGGCGCGCTGGCCGACTGGTTCGCCGTCACCGCGCTGTTCCGGCACCCGCTGCGGCTGCCGATCCCGCACACGGCGATCATCCCGCGCAAGAAGGACCAGATCGGCGCGAGCCTGGGCACGTTCGTGCAGGAGAACTTCCTGACCCGCTCGGTCGTCGAGGACCGGCTCGCCGCCGTCGACGTCCCCGGCCGGCTCGGCGCCTTCCTCGCCGCGCCCGGCCGCGCCGAGCGGCTGGCCGGTGACGCCGCCGCCGGGCTGTCCGGCCTCACCGACCTGCTGCGCGACGACGACCTGCAGCAGGCCGTCTCCGGCCTGGTGGACCGCAAGCTGCACGCGACGCCGGCCGCGCCGGTGCTGGCGCGGGTCCTGGAGCTGGTGGTCGACGGCAACCGGCACCAGGAGGTCCTGTCGGCGGGCCTGCGCTACCTCGCCCGGTTCCTCGAGGAGAACCGGGTGGTGTTCCGCGCCCAGCTCGGGGACGCCTCCCCGTCGTGGGTGCCCAACTGGGTCGACGACCGGGTGTTCGACCGCGTGTTCGCCGGCGTGCAGGGCTTCCTGGAGGAGGTCGGCGCCGACCGCGACCACGAGCTGCGGCGGGTGTACGACGCCCGGCTGCGCGCCTACGTGCACGACCTGCGCACCGACCCCGACACCGCCGCCCGCGTCGAGGGGTTCAAGAAGGAGCTGCTCGACCACCCGGCGGTGCGCACCTGGTCCTCGTCGCTGTGGACCAACGCGAAGTCCTCGTTCCTCGCCGCCGCCGCCGACCCGGACTCGGAGCTGCGGTCCCGGGTGACCGGCATGATCCGCGACGCCGCCAGGCTGCTGCAGACCGACCCGCGGGTGCGCGAGCGGGTGCAGCGGCAGTCGGTGCGGGTGGCCGGCTACCTGGTGGAGCGCTTCGCCGGCGACCTGGCCGACGTCGTCGGCAGCACCGTCGCCCGCTGGGACACCGAGGAGACCAGCCGCCGCATCGAGCTGCAGGTCGGCCGCGACCTGCAGTTCATCCGCATCAACGGCACCGTCGTCGGCGGGCTGGCCGGGCTGGTCATCTACACCCTCGCCCAGCTGCTGGGCTGAGCTCAGACCAGCCGGAAGCCGCTCCACGCGAAGCCGGGCGAGACGACGCAGGTCACCAGCACCTCGTCCTCCGCCGGGTCGGTCGCCTGCCGGGCGCCGGCGGGCACGAGCACCTGCGGGTGCGCCGCGTCGAGCACCGTGCGCGCGTCGCCGACGTGCAGCACCAGCGACCCCGGGCCGTGCCAGAGCCACAGCTCGTCGGCGTCGACGGTGTGCGGCGCCGAGCGCTCCCCCGGCGCGAGCAGGTAGAGGATCGCCGTCGCGGCCGGGCGGTCACCGGCCGTGGCGGGCGAGGTCCAGGTGCGCCGGTACCAGCCGCCCTCGGGGTGCGGCTCCAGCCCCAGCCGGGTTGCAGTCGCTGCGACCGACGAGCGGGGCCCGGAGGGTCCCCGAGGAGGGATGCGTCCGTCGGGGCTCATGGCGTCCGGGGGACGGCACCTGGCCGCGTGGCTGCGACCGACGAGCGGGGCCCGGAGGGTCCCCGAGGAGGGATGCGTCCGTCGGGGCTCATGGCGTCCGGGGGACGGCACCTGGCCGCGGTGCGGTCCGGCAGGACCGCCGTGTCATAGACGCGCCTGAGCGGCGGCGTAGAGGGCGATGGACGCCGCGACGCTCACATTGAGCGACTCGGTGTCGCGGGCGATCGGGATGCGGACGACGACGTCGCACCGCTCGCGCACCAGCCGGGACAGCCCCGCGCCCTCCGCACCCACGACCAGCGCCACCGGGTCGGCGAGGCCGTCGTAGTCGGCGATGTCCACGTCGCCGTCGCCGGCCAGGCCGACCGTCTGCAGCCCGGCGTCCTGGTAGGAGGCCAGCGCGCGGGCCAGGTTGACCGCGCGGGCCACCGGCAGCCGGGCGGCGGCGCCGGCGCTGGTACGCCACGCCGAGGCGGTCATCCCGACCGCGCGCCGCTGCGGCACGACGACGCCGTGCGCGTCGAAGGCGGCGGCCGAGCGGACCACCGCGCCGAGGTTGCGCGGATCGGTGACGCCGTCCATGGCCACGACCAGCGGCGGGCGGCCGGAGTCGCGGGCGACGTCGAGCAGGTCGTCGGGGTGCGCGTACTCGTAGGGCGGGACCTGCAGCCCGATGCCCTGGTGCAGCGCGTTGTTCGACATCCGGTCGAACTCCGCCCTGCCGACCTCGAGCAGCGGCAGTCCGCGGTCGGCGGCCAGCTGCACCGCCTCGGTCACCCGCTCGTCGGCGCGGGCGGTGTCCCCGGTGACGACGTACAGCGCCGTCGCCGGGATCTGCGCGCGCAGCGCCTCGACGACGGGGTTGCGGCCGAGCAGCAGCTCCGGCGCCTCCTCGGCGCGCTGGCGGCTGCGATCGCGCTCGGCGCGGCGGCGGGCGTCGGCCTGCGCGCGGCGCTGCGCCGGGTGTCCCGTGCGCTTCTCGGCCGGCGGGGTCGCCCCCCGGCCGGCCAGCGCCCGGCGGTTCTTGCCGCCGGTGCCGGCGGTGGCGCCCTTCTTGCCCGCGCCGCTCGTGCGGCCGCGGCGCTGGCTGTTTCCGGCCATCAGCGGGTCAGCTCCCATCGGGGTCCCTGCGGGGTGTCCTCGACCTGCACGCCGAGGGCGGTGAGCTGGTCGCGCAGCGCGTCGGCCGCCGCGTAGTCCTTGCGGGCGCGGGCGGCCTGCCGCTGCTCCAGCGCCAGCCGGACCAGGCCGTCGGTGACCTCGGCCAGCCGGTCGCCGGCACCCCCGCCGGCCGCCCAGTGCGGGTCGAGCGGGTCCAGCCCCAGCACGTCCAGCATGCCCCGGACGGCGCCGAGCGCGTCGGCCAGCGCGGCGTCGTCGCCCTCGGCCAGGACGGTGTTGCCGGTGCGGACGACCTCGTGGACGACGGCGATCGCGGCCGGGGTGCCCAGGTCGTCGTCCATGGCCTCGCGGAACGCCGGCGGCAGGCTGGTCGGGGTGTCCCGGCCGACCCGCTCCGCGGCGCGGTGCACGAACGACTCGATCCGCCGGTAGGCGGCGCCCGCCTCGGCCAGCGCGGCATCGGTGAACTCGACGGTGGACCGGTAGTGCGGCGCGACCAGGTAGTAGCGCAGCTCGACCGGCCGCACCCGGCGGACCACCTCGTCGACCAGCGCGGTGTTGCCCAGCGACTTGCTCATCTTCTCGCCGCCGAGGGTGACCCAGCCGTTGTGCATCCAGTAGCGGGTGAACGGCAGGCCGGCGGCCATCGACTGGGCGCGCTCGTTCTCGTGGTGCGGGAAGCGCAGGTCCAGCCCGCCGCCGTGGATGTCGAACTCGGCGCCGAGGTAGCGCCCCGCCATCGCCGAGCACTCCAGGTGCCAGCCGGGCCGGCCGGCGCCCCAGGGGGTCGGCCAGCTCGCGGTCTCCGGCTCGCCGGGCTTGTGCGCCTTCCACAGCGCGAAGTCGCGGGGGTCGCGCTTGCGCTCGTCGGTGTCGGTGTCGGCGGCCGGCTGCAGGTCGCCCAGCGCCTGCCGGGTCAGCTCGCCGTAGCGGGGGAAGCTGCGGACGTCGAAGTAGGCGTCGCCGTCGACGGTGTAGGCGTGCCCGCGCTCCACCAGCCGCTCGACCAGCGCCACCATGTCCGTGACGTGCCCGGTCGCGCGCGGCTCGTAGGTGGGCGGCAGGACCCCCAGGGCGTCGTAGGCGCGGGTGCAGGCCAGCTCGTTGGTGTACGCCCAGGCCCACCACGGGACGCCGTGCTCGGCGGCCTTGGCGAGGATCTTGTCGTCGATGTCGGTGACGTTGCGGACGTAGGTGACCTCGAGCCCGCTCGCGGTCAGCCAGCGGCGCAGGACGTCGAAGGCGACGGCGGCGCGCACGTGCCCGACGTGCGGCGGCCCCTGGACGGTGAGCCCGCAGACGTACACCGAGGCCTCGCCGGGACGCAGGGGCGTGAAGTCCCGGACCGCGCGCGCGGCCGTGTCGTACAGGCGGAGGCTCACTGCGCGGAGTCTACGGAGCGCGCCGTCAGCCGAGCGCGGAGTCTGCGGAGCGCGGCGTCAGCCGAGCGCGGAGTCTGCGGAGCGCGGCGTCAGCCGAGCGCGGAGTCTGCGGAGCGCGGCGTCAGCCGAGCGCGGAGTCCGCGGAGCCCACCCGGACGACCAGCGCCGTCGCGAGGGCGGCCCGGCCCTCGCCGCGGCCGACCAGGCCCAGCCCGTCGGTGGTGGTGGCGGTGACGCTCACCGGGGCGCCCAGCGCCGCGGACAGCGCCGCCTCGGCCTCGGCCCGGCGCGGGCCGAGCTTCGGCGTGGGCGCCACGAGCTGCACGGCGGCGTTGCCGACCCGCCAGCCGGCCGCGGCCAGGGTCTCCCGCACGTGCTCGAGCACGGCGACGCCACGGGCGCCGGCCCAGCGCGGGTCGTCGGTGCCGAGCAGCCCGCCGATGTCGCCGAGGCCGGCCGCGGACAGCACCGCGTCGGTGAGGGCGTGGGCGACGACGTCGCCGTCGGAGTGCCCGGCGCAGCCGTCGGCGCCGGGCCACTGCAGCCCGGCCAGCCAGCAGTCCCGGCCGGCCTCGACCGGGTGCACGTCGACGCCGAGGCCGACCCGGGCCAGGTCGTCGCTCACCGGGCGGCCTGCAGGGCGGCCAGGTGCAGGTCGTGCGGCACGGTCACCTTCGCGGCCCGCTCGTCGCCGGCCACGGTGCTCACGGGGACGCCGATCGCGCGGACGACGGCGGCGTCGTCGGTCAGCTCCTCACCGACCGGCAGGGCGTCGTAGGCCTCGGCGAGCACGCGGGAGGAGAAGCCCTGCGGGGTCTGCACCCGGCGGAGCGGCGCGCGGTCGGGCGCCGCGGTCACGGTGCCGGCCGCGTCGACGACGACGGTGGTGTCCACGACCGGCAGCACCGGGACGACGGCGGGCGCACCGGCGGACAGCGCCGTCAGCACGCGGGCCACCACGTCCGGCGGGGTCAGCGGACGGGCGGCGTCGTGCACGAGGACGGCCTCGGCGCGGGGGTCGGCGGCCGACAGCGCGGCGCGGACCGAGGCGGTGCGGGTGGCGCCGCCCTCGACGAGGCGGACCCGGTCGGGCAGGACGGCGGCGAAGGCGTCGCGCTCGGCCGCGGGCACCGCGACGACGACCTCGTCGACGCCGCCGGCCAGCAGCGTGTCCACCGCCCAGCGGACCAGCGGGCGGCCGGCCAGCTCGACGAGCGCCTTGGGCCTGTCCGCCCCCAGACGCGAACCACTCCCGGCCGCTGCGACGATGCCGACAGCGGACACGGGAGTGGTCCGGGAGAGCGAGGGTGCGGGGGTCAGCTGGCGAGGACCTCGTCGAGCAGCACCTCGGCCTTGTCCTCGTTGGTCCCCTCGGCGAGCGCGAGCTCGCTCACCAGGATCTGGCGGGCCTTGGACAGCATCCGCTTCTCGCCGGCGGAGAGGCCACGGTCCTTGTCGCGGCGCCACAGGTCGCGGACGACCTCGGCCACCTTGTTGACGTCGCCGGAGGCCAGCTTCTCGAGGTTGGCCTTGTAGCGGCGCGACCAGTTGGTCGGCTCCTCGGTGTGCGGGGCCCGCAGGACCTCGAACACGCGGTTGAGCCCGTCCTGACCGACGACGTCACGGACGCCGACGATCTCTGCGTTGTCGGCCGGCACGCGCACGGTCAGGTCGCCCTGGGCGACCTTCAGCACGAGGTAGGCCTTCTCTTCACCCTTGATGACCCGCGTCTCGATCGCCTCGATCAGAGCGGCACCGTGGTGCGGGTAGACGACGGTCTCGCCGACAGTGAAGCCCATGTGTGTGTGACCCCTTTCGCTGTACCCAGGTTAGCACGGCACACTGACGGCCGGAACGGTCCGCCGAGGGATATCCGCAGGTCAGAGGCCTGATGAAGTACCCGGGAGGGGTTGACAGCGCGTGGTCGGTGTGCCTGCCCGGGCCTCGCGGGGCGCCTCCGTCCGCGCGCTCGTCCTGGCCACGCACGCGCCGCCGGCGGTCGCGGTCACCGTCGTGGCGACCCTCCTCGCCGGCACCGCGCAGGTGTCCCCGGGGCGCGTCGTGCTCCTGGGGCTGGCCGTCCTCGCAGGTCAGGCGTCCATCGGGTGGAGCAACGACTGGCTCGACGCCGACCGCGACCGCGCCGTCGCGCGGGCCGACAAGCCGGTCGTGCAGGGCGCCGTCGCCCCCGCCACGCTGCGCGCGGCGGCCCTCGGCGCGGCCGCGGCGGCCGTCGTCCTGTCCCTGGCGCTGGGCTGGGTGCCCGGACTCCTGCTGCTGGTGCTGGTGGCCAGCGGTTGGGCCTACAACGCGGGTCTGAAGCGCACGGTGGCCTCCGGGCTCCCCTACGTCACCGGTTTCGGCGCGCTGCCCGCCGGGGTGGTGGCCGCGGCGCCGGGCGTCCCGGTCGCGCCGTGGTGGCTGCCGACGGCCGGCGCTGCCCTGGGCGCGGCGGCCCACCTGGCCAACGTGGCCCCCGACATCGCCGACGACCTGGCGACCGGGGTGCGCGGGCTGCCGCACCGGCTGGGTCCCCGCGTGTCGGCGGTCCTGGGAGCGCTGCTGCTCGGGACGGCGTCGCTGGTGCTCGTGCTCGGCCCGGCCGGCCCGCCCGCGTGGTGGGGCTGGGCGGGGCTGGTGCTGGCGGTGCCCGCGGTCGCCGTCGCCGCCCTGGCCGGGACCGCGCCCTTCCGCCGGCTGGCCTTCCCGGCGGTGATGCTGCTGACCGTGCTCGACGTGGTGCTGCTGCTGGCGGGCGGGGCCGCGCTCACCTGAGCGCGGCTCCGCCGTCGGTCACTTCCGGCCGTTGCCGTGGCCGTTGCCGCCACCGTTGCCGTTGCCGTTGCCGTTGCCGCCGTCACCGCCGTTGCCGTGGCCGTTGCCGCCGGTGGAGGTGGTGGCGACGGGCTCCTCGGGGGTGGGCGCCGGGGCCACGGCCTCCTGCTCCTCGGTCACCGGCTCCTCGATGACGGGCTCGGTGACCGGCTCGGTCTCCGGCTGCTCGGTCACGGTGCCCTGGCGGGCCTCCTGACGGGCCGTGTTGCGAGCGTGTGCCGTGGCGCTGACCGCCGGGCCGACCTTGTCACCGGACGCCCGGCTCGCCGCGATGATCGCGTGCACGAAGTGGCCGAAGGGCTGGTCCGCGTCGATACCGGCGAGCGGGTCGTCCCCGGGGGTCGTGGGCTCGGTGGCGGGCTCCTCCTCCGCGACCTCCTCCTCGGCGCCCTCCTCGGTGGTGTCGTCCTCGGTGGGCTCGCCGGTCGTGCCCTCGGTCGTGTCCGTGTCGTCGGTCGTGTCGTCGGTCGCGGTCCCGTCGTCCTCGGTCGGCGCGCCGCCGTCGGTGACGGTGTCGTCGGCGACCGTGCCGTCGCCGGCCTCCACGAGGGCGGGGGTGGTGTCCTCGGGCAGGACGACGGCGGCGGTCGTGCCGGCGGTCAGGGCGACCGCGACGGCGCCACCGGCGACGGCGGCCTTGGCGACCGCGGAGAGCGCGGCGAACTTGACGGCGAGGGAGGTGATGAACATGCGGGGTCTCTTCCGTGAGGCCCGGGCGGGGTGCCCGGTCGTCCGCGTGGACGGGTCCGACTGGTCGGTGAGCAGACCGGTCGCCAGCAGCTCGGCCAGGGCCGCGTTCGGGCGGCCCGGCGCGGTGGCCGCGGACCGGACCGCGTCGGTGAACGCGGCCAGGTACTGCGCGCCCTCGGGCACGGGACGGCCGGCGAGGCAGGCCTCGAGGGCCTGCTCGGCGGTCCGGGCGTCGGCTGGCGTGGTCATCTCGCCCCCGTCATCGCCGGACGGGCCCGCAGGGGTGCGCGGCCCGTCGCCGTCCCCCTCGTCGGGGTGGTCCTAGCGGACTCCAGGTCCTCGCGCAGCCGGCGCAGGCCGCGCCGCTGCAGCGCCTTGACCGAGGCCACGGACCGGCCCATCACCGCGGCGACCTGCTCGACGGCGAGGTCGGCCAGGACCCGCAGCAGCAGGACCGAGCGCTGGTCCTCCGGCAGGCCGGCGCACAGCCGGTGCACCGCCTCGGCGCCCAGCCGGGTCAGGACGTCGTCCTCCACGTCCCCGCCGGCGACCTCCGGCAGCAGGTCCGCGCCCCCGTCCGCAAGTTGCGGGCGGCGGCTGCGCCGGCGCAGGTCGTCGACCAGCCGCCGGTGGGCGATGGTGAACACCCACGACCGCAGCCCCGCCTCGTCACCGGTGAAGCCGGACAGCCCGCGGAAGACCGCGAGGAAGGTCTCGCTGGCCAGGTCGTCGGGATCCGGGGCGCCGTGCAGCCGCAGGTACCCGGTGACCACCGGGGACAGGTCCCGGTAGAGCACCTCGAAGGCCCACGCGGCGCCCGCCCGGGCCGCCGCGAGGACGTCGTCGAACGCGGCACCGACCGCCATCCGCACCTCCCGTGCCGTCCCCGTGCAGGGGGAGGCATCGGCAGGCCGGACGCGGAACTGGACCGTCCGTCCCCCGATCAGGGGGCGGCGGTGCCCCGGGCGGCCTCCTGCTCGACGACGAGCGGCAGGTCCCTCAACCGGTCGAGGCCCTGCAGCGGACGGCGCATCCGCTGGTTGCCGGCCAGCCGCTCGCGGTTGCGCTCGAGGAAGGCCCAGTAACCGGCGGTGTAGGGGCAGGCGTCGTCGCCGAGGCGCCGCCGCGGGTCGTAGGGGCAGCCGCCGCAGTAGTCGCTCATCCGGTCGATGTAGGCCCCGCCGGCCGCGTAGGGCTTGGTGGCCAGCGCCCCGCCGTCGGCGTGCTGGCTCATCCCGACGACGTTGGCGACCATCACCCAGTCGTAGCCGTCGACGAACGTGCGGTGGAACCAGTCGGTCATCGCCAGCGGGTCGATGCCGCGCTGCAGCGCGTAGTTGCCGAGCACCATCAGCCGCGGGATGTGGTGCACCCACCCGTCGCGGCGCAGGTCGGTGAGGACGCCGGACAGGCACGCGGCGTCGACGGCGTCCCCGTCCAGCCCGGCCAGCCACCCCGGCACCGGCTCGGTGGCGCGGAGGGCGTTGCGGTGCCGGTAGTCGCGGCCGAAGTGCCAGTAGGTGTGCCAGACGTAGTCCCGCCAGCCCATCACCTGGCGGACGAAGCCCTCGACGCTGTTGAGCGGCAGCGGGGCGCCGTCGGCGGCGGCCGCGCGGGCGGCGTCCTCGGCGGCGTGCACCACCTCCAGCGGGTCGAGCAGGCCGAGGTTGATCGCCGGCGACAGCAGTGAGTGCGCCAGCCAGCGCTCACCGGCGAGCATCGCGTCCTCGTGCGGGCCGAAGACGCCCAGCCGGCTCGTGAGGAAGTCGGCCAGCCGGGTGAGCGCCTCCTCGCGGGTGACGGGGAACCGCCGCGGCCCGTCGTCGCCGACGAAGGAGACCTCGCCGGCGGCCTCCCAGCGGTCGAGGTCGGCGCGCACCTGCTCGTCGATCTCGTCCTCGGCCGGCCACCACGGCTCCGGGGCCGGGGAGCGGCCGTCCCGCGGGGCGGGCTCACGGTTCTCGTGGTCGCGGTTCCACTGCCCGCCCAGCGGCTCGGCGCCGTCCATGAGGACGTCGAGGCGGCGGCGGGCGTCGCGGTAGAAGTCCTCCATCAGCAGCCGGCGGCGGCCGCGGCCCTCCGCCCACCGGGCGAACTCGGCCTGGCTGCTGACGAAGCCGCGGGCGGCGAGCACCTGCAGGCCGGGGCGGCGCAGCACGTAGTCGCGGCTGCTCCAGGTGGTGGGGGCGCAGACGCTCAGCGGCTCGTCGTACCGGTCCAGGGCCTCGGCGTAGGTGGTGACCTGGTGGAAGTCGGCCTGGTCCCCCAGCTCGGCGGCCCGGTGGCGCAGCGCGGAGAGCACCAGGTGGGCCTTCTGCCGGTGGAACCGCCGGCGGGCGAACACCGCCCTCGACTCGACCAGGAGCACCGGCTGGCCGGGCGCGTCGAGGAAGTGCGGGCCGAGCTGGTCGGCGAAGGTCCACCGACGCGTACCGGGCGACCGTTCGGGGAAGTCAGCGAGGGCGGGGTCGCGCGGCTGTCCACCGGCGCCGGGTCCTGGGCGCCCCATCGGCCTCACCTCCCGGCGGACATGGTGGGCGGACCGTTAGGCTCGGCGCGACTCGGGCCATCGAGACGCACGGTGGCCGGCTGCTGTTTCCCCCGTGGAGGTCGACCGCTGTGAACCGCGCGCTGCGCGCCGCCGTGATGGGTGCCCTCGTCCTCAGCCCGGTCGCGCTCGGCGCCTGCAGCGCCGGCCAGGTCTCGCAGACCGGCACCCAGGACCGCGACAAGGTCGGCCCCCAGGCGCAGGTGGAGGACATCCTGCTGCGCCAGGTGCTGATCGCCTACCCCGAGAACGAGCGGTACGAGGAGGGTGACGACGCCGAGCTGATCCTCACGATCGTCAACGCCTCGAACGAGGACGACACCCTCACCGGCATCGAGGGCGAGGGCTTCGACGGCGTGGTCGTCTCGGCGTCCGGCACCTCGGCCGTCCCGGCGCCCACCGTGCCGGGCGCGACGCCGACGGCGAGCAGCCGGGTGTCGCTGGACGTCCCGGCCGACTCCGCGCTCTACATCGGGCGCGAGGACGGCGCGACGGTCACGCTGCAGGACCTCGGCGAGGAGCTCACGGCCGGGCAGACCCTGACGCTCACCCTGACCTTCGAGCAGGCCGGCGAGATCACCACGCAGGCGTTGGTGGCCGGTCCGGACGAGGAGATCGAGCGGGGCGAGAGCTTCGACTTCGAGGAGGGCCTCGAGGAGGAGAACCCGGAGAGCGAGGAGGACACCCAGGCCGAGTGACGGCCCGGGGTGACCTGCCTCCGGTGACCCGCCCGGCCTCCCCGGGAGTGTCGGTACCCCCACCTACCGTGGCGGCGTGCCCTCCGGAGTGAAGTCCGCCCGTCCCGCCCACCGCTGCACCGAGTGCGGCTTCTCGTCGGCGAAGTGGATGGGCAAGTGCCCGGAGTGCCAGGCCTGGGGCACGCTGCAGGAGGTCGGGCCCGCCGCGCCGGCGCTGCGCTCGGTCGCCGCCGGCCCGGTCACCGCGCCCGCCCGGCCGATCGCCCAGGTCCAGCTCGACGGCGCGCGGGCGGTGCCCACCGGCATCCCCGAGTTCGACCGCGTCCTCGGCGGCGGCCTGGTGCCCGGCGCAGTGGTCCTCGTCGCCGGCGAGCCCGGCGTGGGCAAGTCCACGCTGCTGCTCGAGGTCGCCCACCGGGTCGCGGAGTCCAACGGGCCCACGCTGGTGGTCTCGGGCGAGGAGTCCGCCGCGCAGGTGCGGCTGCGCGCCGAGCGGATCGGCGCCCTGCACGACCGGCTCTACCTCGCCGCCGAGACCGAGCTGTCGGCCGTCCTCGCCCACGTCGAGCAGGTGGCGCCCTCGCTGCTGGTGCTCGACAGCGTGCAGACCGTCCGCTCCTCCGCGGTCGACGGCACCGACGGCGGCGCCACCCAGGTCCGCTCGGTGGCCACCGCGCTCACCGCCGTCGCCAAGTCCCGCGGGATGACGACGATCCTCGTCGGGCACGTCACCAAGGACGGCGCGATCGCCGGGCCGCGGGCGCTGGAGCACCTGGTCGACGTCGTCGTGTCCTTCGACGGGGAGCGGCACTCCACGCTGCGCCTGGTGCGCGCCACCAAGAACCGGTTCGGCCCGGCCGACGAGATCGGCTGCTTCGAGATCGGCGACGGCGGGGTGGTCGGCGTCCCCGACCCCTCCCACCTGTTCGTCTCGCGCCGCACCGCCTCGGTGCCCGGCAGTTGCGTCACGGTGACCATGGAGGGCAGCCGGCCGCTGCTGGCCGAGGTGCAGGCCCTCGTCGCCACCAACACCGGCGGCGGCTCGCCGCGGCGGGCGGTCAGCGGGCTGGATTCGCAGCGGGTCGCGATGGTCAACGCCGTCGTCGAGCGGCGCGGCGGCGTCCGGCTGGCCGACGCCGACGTGTTCGCCGCCTCCGTCGGCGGCGTGAAGATCGCCGAGCCCGCGGCCGACCTCGCACTCGCGCTGGCGATCGCCTCGGCGTCGCGGGACACCCCGCTGCCCGAGGGGATGATCGCGCTGGGCGAGGTGGGTCTGTCCGGGGAGATCCGGCGGGTCGGCGGCACCGGCCGGCGGCTGGCCGAGGCCGCCCGCCAGGGTTACCGGCTCGCGCTGGTCCCGCCGGACGCCGGCCAGGCCCCCAAGGCCATCCGGCTCATGGAGGTGCCCGACCTGGGAGCAGCGCTCGCCGGGCTCTTCCCGGGGTGAGCCTGCTCACCACACCCCGGTCCCGACCGGCAGGTCGGCGTGCCACGTAGACTCGGTTGCCGTACCACGACGACGTCAGGAGCGCCCGTGCCCCCCGCTGTGGACTCCGAGGTCGCCCTGCGCGAACTGCTCGGCCGCATCGCCCCGGGGACCGCGTTGCGCGACGGCCTGGAGCGCATCCTGGCCGGCCGCACCGGCGCCCTGATCGTGCTCGGCTACGACCGGGTCGTGGAGTCCATCTGCACCGGCGGGTTCGCCCTGGACGTCGCACTGTCGGCGACCCGGCTGCGCGAGCTGGCCAAGATGGACGGCGCGGTGATCCTGTCCTCCGACGGGCTGCGCATCGTCCGGGCCGGCGTGCACCTGATGCCCGACCCGACCGTGCCCACCGAGGAGTCGGGCACCCGGCACCGGACCGCCGAGCGGGTGGCCGTGCAGACCGGGTTCCCGGTGATCTCGGTCAGCCAGTCGATGCACATCATCAGCGTCTACGTGGCCGGCCGGCGCTACACGCTCGAGCACCCGACGACGATCCTCGCCCGCGCCAACCAGGCCCTCGCGGCGCTGGAGCGGTACAAGCTGCGCCTCGACGAGGTCGCCAGCACCCTCTCGGCGCTGGAGATCGAGGACCTGGTGACGGTCCGCGACGCGATGAGCGTCAGCCAGCGGCTGGAGATGGTCCGGCGGATCGCCGACGAGATCGAGGGCTTCGTCGTCGAGCTGGGCACCGACGGCCGGCTGCTGGCCCTGCAGCTGGACGAGATGCTCGCCGGCGTCGAGGAGGACCGCGCGCTGCTGGTGCGCGACTACCTGCCCGCCGCGGGCACCCGCCGGCCGCGCACCATCGAGGACGTGCTGGCCGAGCTGCGGGCGCTGTCTGCCACCGAGCTGCTGGACCTGTCCGCCGTCTCGCGCTGCTACGGGCTGCCCACCTCGGCCGACGCGCTGGACTCCCCCGTCAGCCCGCGCGGCTACCGGCTGCTGGCCCGGGTGCCGCGGCTGCCCGCGGCGATCATCGACCGGCTGGTCGACCACTTCGGCGGCCTGCAGAAGCTGCTGGCGGCCACCATCGAGGACCTGCTCGCCGTCGAGGGCGTCGGCGAGGCCCGCGCCCGCGGCATCCGCGAGGGCCTGTCCCGGCTGGCCGAGACCTCGATCCTCGACCGCTACAGCTGACGGCTCCCGTCCTCGGCCGCGCTCAGGTCACCTGCAGGACGGCGTCCGGGCTGGTCGCGGTGTCCAGTCGGGCACGCAGCACGTACTGACCCGGGGCCACCGGCACGCGCTCGGCGGTGCAGGTCGGCTCGCTGGTCAGGCCGCTCCACACCAGCGGGAACACCACCTGCTCACCGGGCTGCAGCGTGCGGGTGTCGCTGCTGGTCTCGGGCTGGCAGTCGTTGCTGCCCCACAGCCGGGTCCCGGCCGCGTCGAGCAGCACCATCTCCTGCACCTGCTTGTCCAGCACGCGGGTGCACGGCACCGCGGCGGTGTTGGTGACCACGAGCTCGAGCGTCGGCGAGGAGCCGGAGGTCACGGTGCCGGGCGTGCGCACCTCCAGCGCGACGACGTCGTCGCCGCACGGGGCGCCGGCCTCCTGCACCGGGGCGGCCGGAGCCGGGGGCGCGGCGGGCGTCGGGGTGGGCGGCGGCGTGGGGGTCTGCACGCCGGCCAGCGACGGGAGGACCCGGTCCAGGGCGGGCACCTCCGCGTCGGCCGGCGCCGTCGACGCCGCCTCCGAGGTGCCGGCGGCCGTGGCCCGGCCCTCCGGGTCGCCGCCCGCCAGCGCCACCCCGAGCCAGGTCCCGCCGCCGACGACCGCGACGAGCAGGAGGAGCACGAGCAGCCGCCGTCGCCAGTAGACGGCGGCCGGCAGGGGCCCGACCGGGTGCAGCACGAAGGCGACCGTAGTCGGCGGCTCCCGGCCGTCCCGGCAGGGCACGCCGCGGTCCGGGCCGGGCACACTGGACCCTCGTGAGCAGCACCGCCGGACTCGGGGACGCCCTGGTCGACTGGTACGACACGGCGGCCCGCGACCTGCCGTGGCGCCGGCCCGGCGTGGACCCGTGGGCGGTGCTGGTCAGCGAGGTGATGCTGCAGCAGACGCCGGTGGCGCGGGTCGAGCCGGTGTGGCACGCCTGGATGGAGCGCTGGCCCACCCCGGCCGCGCTGGCCGCCGCGTCGCCGGCCGAGGTGATCCGCGCCTGGGGCAAGCTCGGCTACCCGCGGCGGGCGCTCCGGCTGCGGGAGACCGCCGTCGCCCTCACCGAGCGGCACGGCGGCGTCGTCCCGGCCGACGTGGCGGCCCTGGAGGCGCTGCCGGGCATCGGAACGTACACCGCCCGGGCGGTGGCCTGCTTCGGCCACGGGACGCCGCAGCCGGTCGTGGACACCAACGTGCGGCGGGTGGTGGCCCGGCTGGTGCACGGCCGCGCCGAGGCCGGGACCGCGCGCGCCTCCGACCTGACCGACGTCGCGGCGCTGGCGCCGGCGGACCGGGAGCGGGCGTGCCGGTTCTCGGTGGCGGCCATGGAGCTCGGCGCGCTCGTCTGCGTGGCCCGCACCCCACGGTGCGGCGCGTGCCCGGTGCGCGACCGCTGCGCCTGGCGGCTGGCCGGCTGCCCGGCCGCCGAGGGACCGCCGCGGCGGGTGCAGCGGTTCGCGGGGACCGACCGGCAGGTCCGCGGCCGGCTGCTCGACGTCCTGCGCGCCGCCGACGGTCCGGTGCCCGCCCCGGCCCTGGACGCCGCCTGGGACGACGCGGTGCAGCGGTCCCGGTGCCTGGACTCCCTGCTGGCCGACGGCCTCGTCGAGCAGACCGCCGACGGCCGGTTCGCCCTGCCCGCCTGAGCCGCCGTCAGCGGCGCCGTGGCGGCGTGCGGTCGCGGGAGGTCGTGAGCCACCCCGCCAGGGCCGCCAGGACGAGCGGGAGGCCGCGGACGGCGCCCAGGAGGCCGGCCGGCGTCCGCCTCGGGTGGTCGTCGCGGGCCATCCGCCCCTCCCCTCCCGGGAACGCAGCAGGGGCCGCCTCCCTCGTGGGAGACGGCCCCTGCCGGTGGAGCTACCTGCTCACTCCTTGCGGAGCGAGGGGCCCTGGGTGCCGTCCTCGTCGTCGCCGACGGTCAGCGCCACCGGCGGCGTGTCGGGCAGGTCGATCGGCTTGGTCTCGCCGCGGAAGGTGAACTTCGCGTCGGTGCCCTCGCCCTCGACGTCCACCACGACGATCTGACCGGCGGTCAGCTCCCCGTAGAGGATCTTCTCCGACAGCGCGTCCTCGATCTCGCGCTGGATGGTCCGGCGCAGCGGCCGGGCGCCCAGCACCGGGTCGAACCCCCGGGCCGCCAGGAGCTTCTTGGCCTCCTGGGTGACCTCGAGCGACATGTCCTTGTTGCTCAGCTGGCTCTCCACGCGGGCGAGCATCAGGTCGACGATCTGGATGATCTCGGCCTCGGTCAGCTGGTGGAACACGACGATGTCGTCGATCCGGTTGAGGAACTCAGGCCGGAAGTGCTGCTTGAGCTCGTCGTGGACCTTCGTCTTCATGCGCTCGTAGTTCGACTGGTCGTCGTTCCCGGCCTGGAAGCCGAGGCCGACCGCCTTGGAGATGTCCCGCGTCCCGAGGTTGGTCGTGAGGATCAGGATCGTGTTCTTGAAGTCCACGATCCGGCCCTGACCGTCGGTGAGCCGGCCGTCCTCCAGCACCTGCAGCAGCGTGTTGAAGACGTCGGCGTGGGCCTTCTCGATCTCGTCGAAGAGGACCACCGAGAACGGCTTGCGCCGCACCTTCTCGGTCAGCTGGCCGCCCTCGTCGTAACCGACGTAGCCGGGAGGGGCACCGACGAGCCGCGACACGGTGAACCGGTCGTGGAACTCGCCCATGTCGATCTGGATGAGCGCGTCGTCCTCGCCGAACAGGAAGTTCGCGAGCGCCTTGGCGAGCTCGGTCTTACCGACACCCGAGGGGCCGGCGAAGATGAACGAGCCACCGGGGCGACGCGGGTCCTTGAGGCCCGCGCGGGTGCGCCGGATCGCCTGGCTGACGCTCTTGATGGCCTCTTCCTGGCCGATGATCCGCTTGTGGAGCTCGTCCTCCATGCGGAGCAGACGGGTCGTCTCCTCCTCGGTGAGCTTGAAGACGGGGATGCCGGTCCAGTTGGCCAGCACCTCGGCGATCTGCTCGTCGTCGACCTCGGCGACGACGTCCATGTCGCCGGCCTTCCACGCCTTCTCCCGCTCGGCCTTCTCGGCCAGGAGGGTCTTCTCCTTGTCGCGCAGCGACGCGGCCTTCTCGAAGTCCTGCGCGTCGATCGCGGACTCCTTCTCGCGGCGGATGCCGGCGATCCGGTCGTCGAACTCGCGCAGGTCCGGCGGGGCGGTCATCCGCTTGATCCGCATCCGGGCACCGGCCTCGTCGATCAGGTCGATCGCCTTGTCCGGCAGGAAGCGGTCGGAGATGTACCGGTCGGCCAGCGTGGCGGCGGCGACGAGGGCGCCGTCGGTGATGCTGATCCGGTGGTGCGCCTCGTAGCGGTCGCGCAGGCCCTTGAGGATCTCGATCGTGTGGGTGAGCGTCGGCTCGCCCACCTGGATCGGCTGGAAGCGGCGCTCGAGCGCGGCGTCCTTCTCCAGGTGCTTGCGGTACTCGTCGAGCGTGGTGGCGCCGATGGTCTGCAGCTCACCGCGGGCCAGCATCGGCTTGAGGATGCTGGCGGCGTCGATCGCGCCCTCGGCGGCACCGGCACCGACGAGGGTGTGGATCTCGTCGATGAACAGGATGATGTCGCCGCGGGTGCGGATCTCCTTGAGCACCTTCTTGAGGCGCTCCTCGAAGTCACCGCGGTAGCGCGACCCGGCGACCAGGGCGCCGAGGTCGAGGGTGTAGAGCTGCTTGTCCTTCAGCGTCTCGGGGACCTCGCCCTTGACGATCGCCTGGGCCAGGCCCTCGACGACGGCGGTCTTGCCGACGCCGGGCTCGCCGATGAGGACGGGGTTGTTCTTGGTCCGCCGCGAGAGGACCTGCATGACCCGCTCGATCTCCTTGGCCCGCCCGATGACCGGGTCGAGCTTGGAGTCGCGCGCGGCCTGGGTCAGGTTGCGGCCGAACTGGTCGAGCACCAGCGACGTCGACGGCGTGCCCTCCGAGGGGCCGCCGGCCGAGGCCGGCTCCTTGCCCTGGTAGCCGGAGAGCAGCTGGATGACCTGCTGGCGGACGCGGTTGAGGTCGGCGCCCAGCTTCACGAGGACCTGGGCGGCGACGCCCTCGCCCTCGCGGATCAGGCCGAGCAGGATGTGCTCGGTGCCGATGTAGTTGTGGCCGAGCTGCAGCGCCTCGCGCAGGGACAGCTCGAGCACCTTCTTCGCCCGCGGGGTGAAGGGGATGTGCCCGGACGGGGCCTGCTGGCCCTGGCCGATGATCTCCTCGACCTGCTGGCGGACACCCTCGAGCGAGATGCCGAGCGACTCGAGGGCCTTGGCAGCGACGCCCTCGCCCTCGTGGATCAGGCCCAGGAGGATGTGCTCGGTGCCGATGTAGTTGTGGTTGAGCATCCTGGCCTCTTCCTGCGCCAGGACGACCACCCGTCGGGCTCGGTCGGTGAACCGTTCGAACATCTGCTGCTTCTCCTCTGACCGGCTGGTCCGGCACGTCCCTCCCCACGAGCGGGGAGGAGCACCCGACGTCCGTCGGCGCGCTGGGGCACCGGTCATTCCACTGTAGTCACGGACCACGCCGTCCCGTCGGTCGCGACCGGCGGTGCGGTGGGTGGCTTGCCCGGTCCAACCGATGGTGACGGGGCGGTGTTCCGTGGGCGTTACGCCGACAGCGGACGGCGTGTCGGTCGGGGACGCCGACGGCCCGGTCCCCGTGCGGGGACCGGGCCGTCGCTCACCGGAAGGACCTCCCTGCCCCCCACCACTCGCGAGCTCGCGGCGGGGCCCTGCAGGAAGGTCGCTAGTGCGCGGCCTCGTAGGCCTCGACGACGCTGGCCGGGATGCGGCCGCGGTCGCTGACGTTGTGGCCGTTCTTGCGGGCCCAGTCGCGGATCGCGCCGGCCTGCTCGCGGTCCATCCGGCCGCCGCCACCGGTGGCGCGGGACCGACCGCCGCCGGAGGCCCGGCCACCGCCGCCGCGGCCGACCTTGCGGGCGGCCTGCACGTACCGGGAGAAGGCGTTGCGCAGTTCCTCGGCGTTCTTCTCGGACAGGTCGATCTCGTAGTTCGTGCCGTCGAGCGAGAAACTCACCGTCTCGTCGGCGGGGAGGTCCTCGTCGAGGTCGTCACTCAGGATCACCTGGACCTTGCGCGCCATTCCGCTTTCCTCACTCCCTCTCGGCCCCCGTGGCCGGACAATTGCAGCCACCCGGAACCGGGCGACGCGCACATTGCACCACAACACGGAGCCGGCGGACCAATCCCGAGCGGCGGGTCGCCCATTTCGGGGAGGAATTCAGCGGAACGGCACCGTGAGTTTCAGCTAATCGGCCGCACCAATGGGAACAGGATCGTCTCGCGGATACCGAGTCCCGTGAGCGTCATCATGAGCCGGTCGATGCCCATGCCGACGCCGCCGCTGGGCGGCATCCCGTACTCGAGGGCCTCGAGGAAGTCCTCGTCGAGCACCATGGCCTCGGGGTCGCCGGCCGCGGCCAGCAGCGCCTGCTGGGTGAACCGATCGCGCTGGACCACCGGGTCGACCAGCTCGGAGTAGCCGGTGCCGCGCTCGATGCCGGCGATGTAGAGGTCCCACTTCTCCGCCAGGCCCGGCGTCGTGCGGTGCGCGCGGGTCAGCGGCGAGGTGTCGACCGGGTAGTCGACGACGAACGTGGGCGCCTGCAGCGAGTCCTGCACGAGCGCCTCGAACAGCTCCTCGACCACCTTGCCGGGCAGCCACGCCGGGTCGACGCCGACGTCGTGCCGCTCCGCCAGCTCCCGCAGCCGCTCGACCGGCGTCTCCGGGGTGACCGCCTCGCCGACGGCGTCGGAGACCAGGGTGTAGAGCGGCACCTGCGGCCACTCCCCCGACAGGTCGATCTCGGTGCCGTCGTGGTGGCGCGCGACGTGGTCGCCGAACAGCGCCGCGCAGCACTCCTGGACCAGCTCGCGCGTGGTGCGCGCCACGTCCTGGTAGTCGGCGTAGGCCTCGTAGAACTCGAGCATCGCGAACTCCGGCGAGTGCGAGCTGTCGGCGCCCTCGTTGCGGAAGTTCCGGTTGATCTCGAAGACCTTCTCCAGGCCGCCCACGATGCAGCGCTTGAGGAACAGCTCGGGCGCGATGCGCAGGTACAGGTCGAGGTCGAAGGCGTTCATGTGCGTGCGGAACGGCCGGGCCGCGGCACCGCCGTGCACGGTCTGCAGCATCGGCGTCTCGACCTCGAGGAAACCGCGGCCGGTGAGCCCGGACCGGAGCGCGGCCATCACCTGCGCGCGCTGCCGGACGGTGCGGCGGGCCTCGTCGCGGACGATGAGGTCCACGTAGCGGCGTCGGACCCGCAGCTCCTCGCTCATCGGCTTGTGCGCCACCGGCAGCGGGCGCAGCGCCTTGGCCGCCATCCGCCAGGAGTCGGCGAACACCGACAGCTCGCCGCGGCGCGACGTCCCGACCTCGCCCTCGACGAAGACGTGGTCGCCGAGGTCGACGTCGGCCTTCCAGGCGTCGAGCGCGTCGGCGCCCACCCGGTCGCGGGAGAGCATGACCTGCAGCTCGGCGTCGCCCTCGCGCAGCGTCGCGAAGCAGAGCTTGCCGGTGTTGCGGCTGAAGATGACCCTGCCGGTGACGCCGACCCGCTCGCCGGTCAGCGTGTCGGGCTCGAGGTCGGGGTGCTTGGCCCGGACGTCGGCCAGCGAGGTCGTGCGCTCCACCGTGACCGGGTAGGGGTCGACGCCGGACTCGCGCAGCCGGTCGAGCTTGGCGCGGCGGACCCGGAGCTGTTCGGGGAGCTCGTCGTCCGGGAGGCCCGGGGGTTCGTCGGTCACGTCGTCCGAGCCTACGGCGGTGTGCCGCGCCACCTCCGGCGACGTCCTATCGGCGGCCGCCGGCCTGGGAGCGCTCGAAGGCCAGCCGCAGGCCGTGCACGGTGAGGTCGGGCTCGCGCTCGCCGATGGTGCGGCAGCTGTCGGCCACCAGCGGCGCCAGGCCGCCGGTGGCGACGACGACCGGCGGGTCGCCGAACTGCGCGACCAGCTCGCCGGCGATCCGGCCGACCAGCCCGTCGACCAGGCCGGCGAAGCCCAGCACCAGCCCGGACTGCAGCGCGGCGACGGTGTTCTTGCCGATCGCCTGCGTCGGCACGGTGAGCTCCACCGACCGCAGCTGGGCCGCGCGGGTGGCCAGCGCCTCCAGGCTGACCTCGACGCCGGGGGCCAGCGCGCCGCCGAGGAACTGCCCGTCGGGGCCGACGGCGTCGACGTTGGTGGAGGTGCCGAAGTCGACCACCACGACCGGGCGGCCGCCGCCGTCGGGCGCCCGGCCGAACAGCTCGTGCGCGGCCAGCGCGGTGACGACGCGGTCGGCGCCGACCTCGCGCGGGTTGTCGACGTGCAGCGGGACGCCGGTGCGCACGCCGGGGCCGATGAGCACGACCGGGACCTCGAGGGAGTCCAGCAGCTGCCGCAGCGCGGGCAGCAGCGCCGGCACGGTGGAGCACGCCGCGACGCCGGTGACCTCGGTGTCGCGCAGCAGCCCGCGCCACAGCATGCGGATCTCGTCGGAGGTGGCCCGCGCGTGCGTCGTCACGCGCCAGCACCCGATCCTGCGGGCACCGTCGAAGGTGGCCAGCACGGTCTGGCTGTTGCCGACGTCGACGGTGAGCAGCACGCCGGTCAGCTCCGCAGGTCGAGCGCGAGGTCGAGGATCGGCGAGGAGTGCGTGAGCGCGCCGACCGACAGGAAGTCCACGCCGGTGGCGGCCACCTCGCGGGCGACGGCGAGGGTGAGCCCGCCGGTGGCCTCGAGCTCCGCGCGGCCGCCGACCAGCGCCACCACCTCGCGCAGTTGCGCGGGCGGCATGTTGTCCAGCAGCAGGAAGTCCGCGCCGGCCTCGACCGCCTCGACCGCCTGCGCGGGGGTGTCCGCCTCCACCTGCACCGGCACCCGCGGCGCCCGCTCGCGCACCGCCGCGACGGCGGCCGCGACCGAGCCCGCGGCGGCGACGTGGTTGTCCTTGACCATCGCGACGTCGTAGAGGCCCATGCGCTTGTTCGACCCGCCGCCGCAGCGCACCGCGTACTTCTCCAGCGGGCGCAGGCCCGGGGTGGTCTTGCGGGTGTCGAGGACGACGGCGCCGGTGCCCTCGACGGCGTCCACCCAGGCGCGGGTGGCGGTGGCGATCCCGCTGGCCCGGCTGGCGATGTTCAACGCGCTGCGCTCGGCGGCCAGCAGCGCGCGGACCGGCCCGCGGACGGTCAGCAGCACGTCGCCGCGGGCCACCCGGTCCCCGTCGGCCGCGCCGACGGTGAGCGTGGCGCCGGGCGCGAGGCGGGTGAACACGCGGGCGGCGACCGGCAGGCCGGCGACGACGCCGTCGGCGCGGGCGACGAGGTCGGCGGTGCCGTACTGCGCCGGGGGCACGGTGGCGGCGCTGGTGACGTCGAGGGCGACGGCCAGGTCCGGCGCGCTGGGCAGCACGGCCCCGCCGGCGAGGTCCTCGGCCAGCGTGCGCTCGACCAGGTCGTCGACCCAGGCCTCGGCCAGCCCGGTGCCCGCCAGCGACCGTGGGTCGGCGGTCACCACGGCTGCACCACGGGGGTCCCCACCGGCCGGCGGGTCAGGCGCAGCCGGCCGTCGTCGTCGAGGCGGACGTCGAGGTGCACCCGCCAGTCCTCCTCGGTGGCGGGGTGGTCCTCCCGCCAGTGGCAGCCGCGGGTCTCCTCGCGGGCGCCGGCGGCGGCGGCGAGGGCGCTGGCGACGGTGAGCAGGTCGGTGGCCTCCCAGCTGTCGACGCCGGGCGCGGCGCCGGGGCCGGCGGCCAGCCCCGCGGCCAGCCCGGCGAGCACGCCGGTGGCCTCGGCCAGCCCGGCGCCCGAGCGCAGCGCGGCGACCCGGCCGGACATGGTCTCGGTGACCGTGCGCCGCCCGGCGGGGTCCAGCAGGCCCGAGGTCCCGGCGGCGGCCGTGCGGGCCGGCGCGGCCGGGGGCAGCGAGCGGGCCAGCTCCACTCCGATGCGGGCGGCGAACACCAGCCCCTCCAGCAGCGAGTTCGACGCCAGCCGGTTGGCCCCGTGCACGCCGGTGCAGGCGGCCTCGCCGCAGGCGTAGAGCCCGGGGACGGTGGTCCGGCCGGCGAGGTCGGTGACCAGGCCGCCGGAGGCGTAGTGGGCGGCGGGCGTGACCGGCACCAGGTCGGTGACCGGGTCGACGCCGATCGCGCGGCAGCTGGCCACGATGGTCGGGAACCGCTCGGCGAGGCCGGGGACGTGCCGGGCGTCGAGCCAGACGTGGTCGACGCCGTCGCGCAGCTGCACCCGGGTGATGGCCTTGGCGACGACGTCGCGCGGCGCGAGCTCGGCCTGCGGGTGCACGCCGAGCATGAACCGCTCCCCCGCCCCGTCGCGCAGCACCGCGCCCTCGCCGCGCAGCGCCTCGCTGACCAGCGGCTGCTGCCCGCGGGCGCCGGGGCCGCGGTACAGCGACGTCGGGTGGAACTGCACGAACTCCAGGTCGGTGGCGACCGCGCCGGCGCGCAGGCCCAGCGCCACGCCGTCGCCGGTGGACACCGGGGGGTTCGTCGTCGCGGCGTAGACCTGGCCCATCCCGCCGGTGGCGAGGACGACGGCCCGCGCGCGGACCGCGCCCACGCCGTCCTCGGTGCCCTCGCCGAGGACGTGCAGCGTGACGCCGGCGGCCCGGCCGCCGGCGTCGGTGAGCAGGTCGAGCACCATCGCGTGCTCGACGAGGGTGATGCCGGGGTCGGCGTGCACGGCCTCGCACAGGGCGCGCATGACCTCGGCGCCGGTGGCGTCTCCGCCGGCGTGCACGATCCGGTCGGCGGTGTGCCCGCCCTCGCGGGTGAGCAGCAGGCGGCCCGACTCGTCGCGGTCGAAGCCGGCGCCCCAGCCGATGAGCTGGTGCAGCCGCGCCGGGCCCTCGGTGACCAGGGTGCGCACGGCGTCGGGCTCGCACAGCCCCACGCCGGCGACCTCGGTGTCGCGGGCGTGCGCCCCGGGGCTGTCGGCCGGGTCGAGCACCGCGGCGATGCCGCCCTGCGCCCAGCGGGTCGACCCGTCGTCGACGCGGACCTTCGTGACGACGGCGACCGACAGCCCGGCCGCGCGGGCGTGCAGCGCGACGCACAGGCCCGCGACGCCGGAGCCGACGACGCAGACGTCGGCCGACAGCTCCCAGCCGGGCGCCGGGGCGGCCAGCCGGGTGGGCAGGCCGCTGACGGTCGGGGCCGCCAGGGTCACCGGACGGGGACGCCGAGGTCGCTGCGCTGCTGGTCGGTCGCGCCCGGCACCGGGGCCGAGGGGTCCCCGCCCAGCTCGACGACGCGGTTGCCGCCGTCGACGTGCACGACCTTGGGGATGTGGCTCTTGGCCTCGGTCTCGTCCATGAGGCCGTAGCTGATCAGGATCACGAGGTCGCCGGGGTGCACGAGGTGCGCGGCGGCGCCGTTGATGCCGATGACGCCGCTGCCCCGCTCACCGGGGATGACGTAGGTCTCCAGGCGGGCGCCGTTGGTGACGTCCACGATCGCCACCTGCTCGCCGGGGATGAGGTCGGCGGCGTCGAGCAGGTCCTCGTCGATCGTCACCGAGCCGACGTAGTGCAGGTCGGCCTGGGTCACCGTCGCCCGGTGGATCTTGGACTTGAGCATCGTGCGCATCATCGGGGGGCTCCCAGCAGGACGGGGGTGTTGTCGAGGAGTCGGGTGGCGCCGGCGCGGGCGGCCAGCAGGAGGCGGGCGGGGCCGGCCGCGGGTGCGGGGCCGAGGTCGGGGTCGGTGAGCTCGAGGTAGTCGGGCACCAGCTCGGGCGCGCCGGCCAGCACCTCGCGGGCGGCGGCGAGGACGGCCCCGGCGCCGCGCGGTCCGGCGTCGGCCCCGGCACGCAGTGCCCTGTTCAACGTCGCGGCCCGGGCGCGCTCTTCCGGTGCCAGGTAGCGGTTGCGGCTGGACAGCGCCATGCCGTCGTCCTCGCGGACGGTCGGCACGCCGACCACTTCCAGCGGCAGCGCCAGCTCGCGGACCATCGCCCGGACCAGCGTCAGCTGCTGGTAGTCCTTCTCGCCGAAGAACGCGAGGGCGGGCCGGACGAGGCCGAACAGCTTGGCGACGACGGTCAGCACGCCGGCGAAGTGGCCGGGCCGGACCGCGCCCTCGAGGACCGACCCGAGCGGGCCGGGGTCGACGGTGACGCCGAGCGAGCCGGGCGGGTAGACCTCGTCGACCGGCGGGTGGAAGACGACGTCGGCGCCCTCGTCGGTGAGCGCGGCGAGGTCGGCGTCCCAGGTGCGCGGGTAGCGGTCGAGGTCCTCGCCGGGGCCGAACTGGGTCGGGTTGACGAACACCGAGACGACGACGCTGCCGGCCCGCTCGCGGGCGGCGCGGACGAGCGTGCGGTGCCCCTCGTGCAGGGCACCCATGGTCGGCACCAGCGCCACCGGGCCGGGCAGCCGGGCGATCAGCTCGCGGAGCTCGGCCACCGTCTCCGCGACGGCCGGCCGGGTGCTGGTGGTCACCGGGAGCCCGCCGGGTCCGCGGCCTCGTACAGCAGGTCCAGCAGCGGGGCGCCCTCGTGCCGCTTGAGCCGGCCGGCGGACAGCGCGCGCTCGGTGGTCCGCTGCGCCATGGCGACGTAGGCGGCCACCGACTCGGGCGCCCGGTCGGTGAGCGTCGCGAGGTGGTCGGCCACCGTGCCGACGTCACCGCGGCTGACCGGGCCGGTGAGCCCGCGGTCGCCGCGGCGCAGGCCGTTGTCCAGCGCGGCGGTGAGCAGCGGGGTGAGCACCCGGGCCGGGGCGTCGACGCCGGCCTGGCGCAGCAGGTCGGCGGCCTCGGCGACGAGGGTGACCAGGTGGTTGGCGCCGGTGACCAGCGCCGCGTGGTAGAGCCGCCGGTCGTCCTCGGCGACGAAGAACGGCTCGCCGCCCATCTCCAGCACCAGGGTCTCGGCGACCGGCCGGTGCTCGGGGCGGCTGGTGACGCCGAACGGGGCGCCGGCGAGCCGGTCGGCGTCCTCGGGGGCGCCGGTGAAGGTCATGGCCGGGTGCAGGGCCAGCGGGAGGACGCCGGCCCGCTCCGCGGGGGCGAGGGCGGCCAGGCCGTGCGCGCCGGAGGTGTGGAAGGCCAGCTGGCCGGCCCGCCAGGTGCCGGTCTCGGCGAGGCCCGCGACCAGGCCGGGCAGCGTGTCGTCGGGGACGGCGAGCACCACGAGGTCGGCGGCGGCGACCACCTCGTCGGCGGGCAGCAGCGGGGTGCCGGGCAGCAGCCGGGCGGCGCGCTCGGCGGAGGCGGTGGAGACGCCGGAGGCGGCGACCACGTCGTGGCCGGCGGCGGCGAGTGCGGCCCCGAGGACGGCGCCGACGCGGCCGGCGCCGATGACGCCGACGCGGAGCCGGGCGGGGGCGCTGTCGGCGGGCTCGAGCCCGGCAGCGCGGGGGGTCCTGCGGGCAGCAGGCATCGGGACACCTCTCGTTCCAGTCCCTGGCGGGTACCGGACTCGGTGGGCGGACCGTCGTCGTTGGCGGCCCGGGTGGTGCGGGTGCGGTGCGGGTGGTGCCGGCGGGTGCGTCCGCTGCGACCGGGTGTGTCACGCGGGCGACGCGCCGAAGGCGAGTGTGAGTCGGCCCCGGGGCGCCTGCAACGGAACGGCGGTGTGGGGTGGCTCACGCTCGGCGCGCCGGGGCGGGCGGAGCGCCCGCCGGGGGCGGTCCTACGGTTGCGGCGGCACCGGCGCCGACGCGGTCGCCGGCGGACACGAGGGAGCGACGTGGGCACGTTCGAGGGACGCACCGCACTGGTCACCGGCGGCAGCCGCGGCATCGGGCTGGCCATCGCGCGCAGCCTGGTCGACCGGGGGGCGCGCGTGGTGCTCACCGCCCGCAAGGCCGAGGCGCTGGAGGAGGCCGTCGCGTCGCTCGGCGGTCCCGACGTCGCCGTCGGCGTGGCGGGCAACGCCGGGGACGCCGCGCACCGGGCCGAGGCCGTGCGCACCGCGGTCGAGCGGTTCGGCAGCCTCGACCACCTGGTCGGCAACGTCGGGATCAACCCGGTCTACGGACCGATGGTGGACCTCGACCTCGACGCGTTCCGCAAGATCCTCGACACCAACGTCGTCGGCACGCTCGGCCTGGTGCAGGAGGCCTGGCGGGCGTGGATGTCCGAGCACGGCGGCTCGGTCCTCGTCGTCGCCTCGGTGGCCGGGCTCAAGGCCTCGCCGATGATCGGCGGCTACGGCGTCAGCAAGGCGGGGCTGGTCAACCTGGTCACCCAGCTGGCCGTGGAGCTCGGCCCGAAGGTGACGGTCAACGCGGTCGCCCCGGCGGTGGTGAAGACCCGGTTCGCCGGCGCGCTGTACGAGGGCCGCGAGGAGGAGGCCGCCCGCGCCTACCCGGCCGGCCGGCTGGGCGAGCCCGAGGACGTCGGGGAGGCCGCGGCCTACCTGCTCGGCGCCGGCTGGGTCACCGGCCAGACGCTCGTGCTCGACGGCGGCGCGCTCTCCCGCGGCCCGGCGTAGCCGACGGCCCCGCGACCTCAGACGTCGCGGTAGCGGCGGCGCCGGCCGCCGGGGGTGACCCCGCTCTCGGCGAGGATCTGTGCGAGCCGCGCCGCGCCGGCCTCGTCGTCGGCCGGCGGGACCGGCGCCCCGTGCCCGCCGTGCCGCGCGGCGGCGGACTGCACGGAGGGGCGCTCGAGGGTCAGCTGCTCCTGCGGCGCCGGGGGCAGCAGGTCGGCGGGCAGGTCGGTGCGGCGCCGGCGCGGGACCGGCGGCGGCGCCACCACGCGCGCGACCGGCTCGGGCTCCGGCGCGGGCAGCGGGACGGCGACCGGGGGCGGCACCGCGGGACCGGGGCCCTCGGACGGCGCGGGCCAGCCGCCCAGCTCCCGCGGGACGGCGGCGTGCCAGGCGGCGGTCGCCGGCTCCAGCGGCTCGCGGCCGGTCCGCACCGACTGGGTGCGCATGACCACCCGCTCGATGCGCATCTCGCCGGAGTGGTGCAGCTCGCCCGTGTGCGGCAGCTCGCCCGCGGACCGCCCGGTCAGCTCGGCGCGCAGCCGGCCGACGTCGGCGCGCAGGCCGGCCAGCTCGGCCAGCTCGGTCCGCAGGGCGCCGATCGCGGCGACCTCGGCCTGCAGGGCGCCCAGGCCCGAGAGGTCCCCGCGCAGCCCGGCCAGCTCGGCCCGCAGCCCGTCGAGCTCGCGGCGCATCGACGCCTCGGACTCGCCGCGGACCCGCGCCTCCAGCTGCCGCTCCGACTCGCGGTGGGCGGCCGCGTCGCGGTCGCGCTCGGCCTCGTGGGCCCGGCGCAGCTGCGCCTCGAGGGCGGCGACGTCGGGACCGCCGGCGGCCGGCTCCGGCCGGCGCCCGGCCGCGAAGGCGGCGCCCAGGCAGGCCCAGGCGACGGCGACCACGGCCACCCGCAGGACCTGCGGGTCGTCGCTGAGGAAGACGACGGCGGTCGCGGCGGTGGCGAGCACGCACCCGAGCACCTGCCCGGCGACGCGCAGCCGTCCCCCCGTCCGCATGACCTCAGCGTAACGCTGAGCGAGCCCCCGACTGCGGCACGGAATCGTCCCGTGTGCCGCAGCCGAGGGCCCGCCCGGTGCTGCTGGTGCTGCTACTCCTGCGCGAGGGCGCCGTCGGAGCTGAAGACCAGGCCCATCGAGACCTCGCCCTGCTGGATGGCGGCCTTGGTCGCCGGGCCGCCGGCGTCGAACTCGCGGAACTCGGCGAACTGCAGGCCGTAGGTCTCCTCGAGGCCCGGCTGGCAGAACGGCCGGGTCGGGCACTCGGCCGGCCCGCCCAGGACCAGCGACCCGTCGCCGCAGGCGTCGGCGAGCTCGGACAGCGTGGCCACGCCCAGCTGATCGGCGAACTCCTGGGTCACGGCGAAGGCGTTCTGGTCGGCGGCCTCCGACGGCGTGCCGAAGGTCAGCCCGACCTGGTCGGCCAGCGGCTGCAGCGCGTCGCGGGTGGCCTGGGCGTCGCCGCTGGCGATCGGCGTCGGGTTGGGGCCGTTGACCTGGGCGTTGAGCGCCTCGGTGACGGTGGCCAGGTACTCGGGGAAGACCTGCAGGTCGGTGCCCGAGATCAGCGCCGGCAGGTAGAGGTCGCGGTTGCCCACCTCGCGCACGGTGGCGTCGAAGCCCGCGGCCTGCAGGACCCCCGCGTAGACGTTGGCCAGGATCGTCGACTCGGTGAAGTTGCCGGCGCCCACGATCACCGGCCCGCTGCCCTGCTCGAGGCCGTCGGTCACGCCGCTGTCCTCGACCCACTGCGCCGCGACGTCCTCGGCGCTCTGCCGCTCGAGGTCGACGGCGGCGTTCATGTCGATGAGCTGGTCGGTGGTCAGCGCGGCCGAGACCGCGTCGAGGGCCGGCACCAGCGCGGGGTTGGCCGCGGCGGTGGCGGCGGTGACCGCCGGCACGATGTTGTCGGCGTTCTGCAGCTCCTGGTCGTCCTCGAGGACCACCAGCTGGTCACCGGCCACGGGGGCGCAGGCGTCGCCGCCGGCGGCCGAGCCGCTCGCGGTCGACCCGCCGGTGCCCGAGGAGCCCGACTCGCCACAGGCGGCGGTCAGGAGCAGGCCGGTGAGCAGGAGAGGAGCCAGGGCGCGCTGCCTGCGCATGGTGTCCCGCCTTCTGTGTCCCGTGCGGCGCGCGGCCGCGACGCGTGTCTGGCGGGGGTCTCCCGCGCGGCACATGCAACCCGCGGGCCCCGCGCACCGACACCGGCACCGCCGATGTGTTGCGCTCTCGTTACCTGCGCGCGATCAGAGGGAGACGCCGGTCACAGCGGCACCCCGCTGGCGGTCGGTTCCGGCACGGCGCCGTCCCGTGAGGGGGTCGTGCGGGTGTGCAGGAACGGCGGCCTGCGGGGGCCCGGGGTGACCGCCCAGGACAGCACCGCGAGGACCAGCTCGGTGAGCAGCGCCAGGCCCGCCACGAGGATCGCGCCGGCGATCATCACGCCGTAGTCCTGCTGGCCGAAGCCGAGGTTGATCAGCCGGCCCAGCCCTCCCCCGCCGACCAGCGCGGCCAGTCCCGCCGTCGCCACGACCTGCACCGCCGCGGTGCGGATGCCGGTGGTCACCAGCGGCAGGGCCAGGGGCAGCTCGACCCGGCCGAGCACCTGCGCCCGGCTCATCCCCATCCCGCGAGCGGCCTCCTTCACCTCGGGGTCGACGCCGCGGAAGCCGACGAAGGTGTTGGTGAGGATCGGCGGGACGGCGAACACCGCCAGCGCGATCGTCGTCGCGCGGTTGCCGAAGCCGATCGGGCTGACCGCGAAGAGGGTGAGCAGCGCGAGGGTCGGGACCGCCCGGCTGACGTTGGACAGGACGACGACCAGGCCCGCGCCGCGGCGCGCCGTCCCCAGGGCGACGCCGACCGGCAGCGCCACGACCATCGCCGCGAGGACCGCGACGGCGGAGATGCCCAGGTGCTCCAGCGTCAGGTCGGCGATGCCGTTGGGCCGGGTCCAGTTGAACGGGTCGTTGAGGTACACCAGCGCCCGCGAGAAGTCGTTCACTCGGTCTCCTCGCCGGCGCTCGTCGGCCTCGTGACCGGCGTTGCTCTGCCCCCGCGTGAGCTCGCGAGCTCGCTCACGTCCGCACCGCCCGGGTCCACGGGGTGAGCGCCCGCTCGGCGCCGGCCAGCAGGACGTCGGCCAGCAGCGCGAGCAGCACGCACCCGACCGCGCCGGTGACGATCTCGGCGCGGTAGAAGTTCGCCGCGAACCCGCCGGTGATCAGCTGCCCGAGGCCGCCGTGCCCGACCAGGACGCCGACCGTCGTCAGCGCCACCGTGGACACCGTGGCGATCCGCAGCCCCGCCATGAACGCCGGCAGGGCCAGCGGCAGGTCCACCCGCCAGAACGTCTGCGCGGCCGACAGCCCCATCCCCCGCGCCGCCTCGCGGACGTCGGCCGGGACGCCCTGCAGGCCGGCGAGGAAGTTCCGCACCAGGATGACGAGCGAGTAGGCGACCAGGCCGATGAGCACGGTGTTCGACGACAGCCCGGTGAAGGGCACCAGCAGCGCGAACATCGCCAGCGACGGGATGGTGTAGACGACCGTGGACAGGCCCAGCACCGGCGCCGACAGGAACCGGCTGCGGCGGGCCAGCACCGCCAGCGGCAGCGCGATGGCCGCCCCGATCACCACCGCCAGCACGGTCAGCCGGACGTGCTCGACGGTGTAGGACAGGATGGAGTCCCAGTTCTCCGTCACGTAGGACGGGTCGAACCACGGGTTCGGCGCCTCGTCCACCGCGAGCACCCCCGCCACGGGGTCGCTCACCGCGTCCAGCAGAGGGCGCGTACCCAGGGAGGTCACCCCGTGGACGCTACTGCCGAGGCCGGCCGCGAGAGCACCGCGGAGGAGATCCGGCTCGAGGGCGTCAGCAAGACCTACCCCGACGGCACGGTCGGCGTGGAGCGGCTGGACCTCACCTTCGCCGCGGGCGAGCTGTCGGTCCTGGTCGGCCCGTCCGGCTGCGGCAAGACCACGACGATGAAGATGATCAACCGGGTCATCGAGCCGACGACGGGGCGGATCCTGCTCGGCGGCGAGGACGTCACCCGCGTCGACGCCGACCGGCTGCGCCGCCGCATCGGCTACGTGATCCAGAACGTCGGGCTCTTCCCGCACCAGACCGTGCGGGACAACGTCGCCACCGTGCCGCGGCTGCTGGGCTGGGACAAGCGGCGCACCCGCGCCCGCGTCGACGAACTGCTGGCCACCGTGGGGCTGGAGCCCGCCGTCCACGGCGGGCGCTACCCGGCCCAGCTCTCCGGCGGCCAGCGGCAGCGGGCCGGCGTGGCCCGGGCGCTGGCGGCCGACCCCGCCGTCCTGCTGATGGACGAGCCGTTCTCCGCGGTGGACCCGGTGGTCCGCGAGCGGCTGCAGGCGGAGTTCCTGCGGCTGCAGGAGACGGTGCGCAAGACGATCGTGTTCGTCACCCACGACATCGAGGAGGCCGTCCGCCTCGGCGACCGGATCGCGGTGATGAGCACCCGCGGCCACGTCGAGCAGTTCGCGCCGCCCGCGGAGCTGCTGGGCCGGCCGGCCAACGCCTTCGTCGCCGACTTCGTGGGCGCCGACCGCGGCCTCAAGCGGCTGGCGGTCACCGGCATCGGCCCCGACGACCTGGAGCGGCCGCCGGTCGTGCACGTGGCCGACGGGCTCGCCGACGCCCGCGCCTCGCTGGAGGCCGGGGGCGCCCGCTGGGCGGTCGTCCTCGACGACGACGGCCGGCTGCACGGCTGGCTGTCGGCCGAGCGGGCCACGGGCGCCGGGACGGTGGGGACGGCGGCGCACCGGATGGAGGCCTGGGTGCCCGCCGACGCGACGCTCAAGACCGCGTTCTCGACGATGCTCCAGCACGAGGCGGGCTGGGTGGCGGTGCTCGACGGCGACGTCTTCCTCGGCGTGCTCACCCCCGAGTCGCTGCACGCGGCGCTGCGCCGCTCGGTGGAGGGCACGGCCCCGGAGACCGCCGGCCCGGTGCCCGCCCGGGGCTGAGCGGCTAGGCCCGGACGCCGCCCCCCGGCCGCCGGTCGTCGCGCTCCTCCGGCGGGATGCGGCAGACCGACTCCAGCCACAGCGCGGCGACGGTCAGCGCGACGGCGCACAGCACGCCGACGACCGCGGCGACCGTGTCGTCGCCGGCCGCCTGCAGCCGGGACACCGCCGGGGCCACGTGCAGCAGCACCCCGGCCCAGATGCCGACGAACGCCGCGCCGACGAACGCGCTGGCCTGCGCGAGCACCGCCAGCCGGGCCACCAGCAGCGGCTCGACCCGGCGCACCAGCGGCGCGCCGCGGTCGGCGGGCGGCGCCGCCTCCCCCTCGCGGGCGCTGCGCCGGGCAGCGCGCTCGGCCGCCAGCCGGGCACGCAGCGTGCGGGCGCCCAGCGCCTCGGCGACGGCGAGCAGCGCCAGCGGCACCGGCAGCCACCAGCGCAGCGGCGGCAGGCTGCCGTAGGTCGCGCGGACCAGCAGCCAGGCGGCCAGCGCCAGCCCGACGGCGACGACGACCAGGTCGCGGCGGTTCACCGGCCTCAATGCAGGTGCTCCCAGCGCACGACCGCGGCCACGTCCTCCGGCGGGAGCGCGGCGACCAGGTCGGCCACCTTCCCGTGCCCCGGCAGCACCGCGGTCGGGTCCAGCGACAGCCAGGGGACCAGCACGAACGCCCGCTCGTGCGCCCGCGGGTGCGGCAGCGTGAGGGCCGGGTCGTCGGAGAGGACCGGGGTGCCGTCGTCGGCGGTCACCGTGACGACGTCGACGTCGAGCGTGCGCGCGCCCCACCGCACCTCGCGGGTGCGCCCGGCGGCCTGCTCCAGCTCGTGGGCGCGCGCCAGCCAGCCGGTGGCGTCGCGGTCGCCGCGGACGAACACCACCGCGTTGAGGTAGGGCGGCTGCTCGACCGGCCCCCAGGGCGGCGTCTCGTACAGCGTCGAGCGGGCGACCAGGCCGTCGGCCCGGAGCGCCTCGACGGCGGTGCGCAGCGCCTTCGCGCGGTCGCCGAGGTTGGCGCCGAGGGAGAGCACCGCGCGAGTCACGACCGCGTCCGCCGGATGGTGACGGTGACGTCGTCGAAGGGGACGCCCAGGTCGGCCTGCGGCTTGTGCACGGTGATCTCGGCGGCGTCGACCAGCGGGTCGGCGAGGCAGACGTCGGCCAGCCGCTGGCAGAGGGTCTCGAGCAGGTCCACCGGCTCCCCGGTGAGGACGGCGTGCAGCCGCTGGGCGAGCTCGGCGTAGTTGACCGTCTTCGTCAGGTCGTCCCCGGCCGCGGCGGGCGCGGTGTCCAGCTCCAGGACGGCGTCGACGGAGAAGGTCTGCCCGTTCTCGCGCTCGAAGCCGTAGACGCCGTGGTGGGCGTGCGCGGTCAGGCCGCGGACGGCGATCCGGTCCGGGACGCGGGTGTCAATCACGGCGGGCCTCCTCGCGGGCGTGCTGGACGGCGGCCACGGTGCGCACGGCGTCGGCCGAGCCGGCGGCGTCGTGCACCCGCACGCCCCAGGCGCCGGCCTCCGCGGCCAGGACGGTGGTGGCCAGGGTGGCGGCGTCGCGTCCCGGCGCCGGGCGCAGCGCGCCGTCGGGACCGGGGAGCAGGCGGCCCAGGAAGGACTTGCGGGAGGCGCCGACCAGCACCGGCAGGCCGAGGGACACCACCCGGGGCAGCGCGGCCAGCAGCGCCCAGTTGTGCGCCGCCTGCTTGGCGAAGCCCAGGCCGGGGTCGAGCACGAGCTGGGCGGCGTCCACGCCCGCCGACAGCGCGGCGTCGACCCGGACGGACAGCTCCGCGCAGACCTCGGCGACGACGTCGCCGTAGGTGGCCTGCGCGTACATCTCCCGGCTGTGGCCGCGCCAGTGCATGAGCACCCACGGGACGCCGGCGTCGGCGACGAGCGCGGCCATGCCGTCGTCGGCCAGCCCGCCGCTGATGTCGTTGACCAGGACCGCCCCGGCCTCCAGCGCCGCCTCGGCGACCTCGGTGCGGGTGGTGTCCACGCTGACCCGCACGCCGGCGCCGGTGAGCTCACGGACCACCGGGACGACGCGGCGGCGCTCCTCGGCGGCGTCCACGCGGTCGGCGCCCGGGCGGGTGGACTCACCGCCGACGTCCACGTAGTCGGCGCCCGCCGCGGCCATCGCGAGGCCGTGCGCGACCGCGGACGCCGTGTCGGCGAAGCAGCCGCCGTCGGAGAAGGAGTCGGGCGTGACGTTGAGGACGCCCATCACCACGCACCGGCCCGGGTGCAGGAGCTCGGCGCGGCGGCCGGTCACCGGCCCAGGACGAGGCTCATCGCCTCGGCACGGGTGGCCGCGTTCTCCCGGAACATGCCGCGGACGGCCGAGGTGACCGTCGTCGACCCGGGCTTGCGGATGCCGCGCATCCCCATGCACAGGTGCTCGGCCTCGACGACGACGATCACCCCGCGCGGCTTGAGGTGGTCGGCCAGCGCGTCGGCGATCTGCCGGGTCAGCCGCTCCTGCACCTGCGGGCGGCGGGCGTAGACGTCGACCAGGCGGGCCAGCTTGGACAGCCCGGTCACCCGGCCGTCGTCGCCGGGGATGTAGCCGACGTGAGCGGCGCCGTGGAAGGGCACCAGGTGGTGCTCGCAGGTCGAGTACATCGGGATGTCCCGGACCAGGACCATCTCGTCGTGGTCCTCGTCGAAGACGGTGGCGAGCACCTCGCCCGGGTCCTGCCAGAGCCCGGCGAAGGTCTCGGCGTAGGCCCGGGCGACCCGGGCGGGGGTGTCCCGCAGCCCGGGCCGGTCCGGGTCCTCGCCCACCGCGAGCAGCAGCTCGCGGACGGCGGCCTCCGCCCGCGCCGAGTCGACCCGCGAGTAGTCCGGACGGACCTCGTCCTCGGCCTCTTCCGGGATCTCGCTCATCTCTGGACGGGGGCGCCGACGTCACCGACCGGGTTGTTGCCGCCCTTGACCAGCCCGTTGCCGGCCGCGGTGGCCCCGTGGCCGTTGGCGCCGTTCGCCTGGGCCGCCCGCTCGGCGGGGGTCAGCACCGGCGGCTGGTCCGACGGTGTGCGCTTGCCGAAGCCGTTGTAGGGGGCCAGCGACGGGCGCTTGGTGACCGGCGCGCAGATGCGGGCCATGTCCTCCTTGGAGAGGGTCTCCTTCTCGATGAGCTCGAGGACGAGCTGGTCGAGCACGGCCCGGTACTCCACGAGGATCTCCCAGGCCTCGTCGTGCGCCGCCTCGATGAGCGCGCGGATCTCGGCGTCGATGTCGGCGGCGACGGCCTCGGAGTAGTCCGGTCGCGTGTGCATGTCCCGGCCCATGAACGGCTCGGAGTCGCCGCTGCCGTACTTCACCGCGCCCAGCTTGGCGCTCATGCCGTACTGGGTGACCATCGCGCGGGCCATCGAGGTGGCCTTCTCGATGTCGTTGCCGGCACCGGTGGTCGGCTCGTGGAAGACCAGCTCCTCGGCCGCGCGCCCGCCGAGGGCGTAGGCGAGGGTGTCGATCATCTCCGAGCGGGTCTGGGTGTACTTGTCCTCGGTCGGCAGGACGAGCGTGTGCCCGAGCGAGCGGCCGCGCGGCAGGATCGTCACCTTGTGCACGGGGTCGAGGTTGGGCAGTGCGTGCGCCACCAGGGCGTGCCCGCCCTCGTGGTAGGCGGTGACCTTCTTCTCCTTCTCGCTCATCGCCCGCGTCTTGCGCTCGGGGCCGGCGATGACGCGGTCGATCGCCTCCTCGACGGTGGCGTCGGTGACGACCGAGTTGCCCTGCCGGGCGGTGAGCAGCGCGGCCTCGTTGAGCACGTTGGCCAGGTCCGCGCCGGTGAAGCCGGGGGTGCGGCGGGCGACGGTCTCGAGGTCGACGTCGGGGGCGAGCGGCTTGCCCTTGGCGTGCACCTCGAGGATCCGCTTGCGGCCCTCGAGGTCGGGCCGGTCGACGGCGATCTGCCGGTCGAAGCGGCCGGGGCGCAGCAGCGCGGGGTCGAGGATGTCCGGCCGGTTGGTGGCGGCGATCATGATGACGCCGCCCTTGACGTCGAAGCCGTCCATCTCGACGAGCATCTGGTTGAGCGTCTGCTCGCGCTCGTCGTGGCCGCCGCCCATGCCGGCGCCGCGGTGCCGGCCGACGGCGTCGATCTCGTCGACGAAGATGATCGCCGGCGCGTTCTGCTTGGCCTGCTCGAACAGGTCGCGGACCCGGCTCGCGCCGACGCCGACGAACATCTCGACGAAGTCCGACCCGGAGATCGAGAAGAACGGCACGCCGGCCTCGCCGGCCACCGCGCGCGCCAGCAGCGTCTTGCCGGTGCCGGGCGGGCCGAACAGCAGCACGCCCTTGGGGATCTTGGCGCCGACGGCCTGGAACTTGACCGGGTTGGCGAGGAAGTCCTTGATCTCCTGCAGTTCCTCGATGGCCTCGTCGGCGCCGGCGACGTCGGCGAACGTCGTCTTCGGCATGTCCTTGCTGACGGTCTTGGCCTTGGACTTGCCGAAGGCCATGACGCCGCGGCCGCCGCCCTGCATGGAGTTGAACAGCCAGAACAGCAGCAGCAGGAGGATGAGGAAGGGCAGGAAGCTGATCAGGACGCTGACGAAGACGTTGTCCTGCGTGACGTTCGTGGTGAAGTCGACGCCGTCACCGGTGCTCTGGCCGTTCGCGTCGATCCCGGAGACCAGGGCGAAGACGTCGTCGGAGGCCCCGATCGGGTACGACGCGCTGATCTGGTCGTTGCCCTCGTAGGGGTCGCGCAGGTCGAGGTCGAGGGTCTGTTCCTTGTCGTTGATCGTGACCGACTCGACGTTGCCGTCCTCGATCTGCTGCAGCGCGACCGAGGTGTTGACCTGCTCGTAGCTGGAGCCGCCGCCGAGGAAGGTGGACAGCCCGAGGGCCACCAGGACGACGAGGACGACCCAGAACCACACGGAGCGGAAGATCTTCTTGCGTTCCATACACCGATGCCGGGCGGCCGGGGGGCTCCGGCCTGGCCCGTCGACCCTCCTGATCGCGTCCGGTGACGCTCCGCGCGACCCGGGCGGGCACCTGGGCGCTCGGGGCAGCGTCGTTGCGGTCGACGGTACACCGGAGAGGCTGCGCGTCCCCTGTGTGCGAGCTGCCCGGGTGCTGTGCCCTCCCCCGTCCTGGGGACCCCGCCCGACAGGGCGGTGTCGTGCCCGAGTGGGGCCCGGAGGGCTTCGCGACGGGTGCGACGGTCGGCCTCGGTGCAGGGGCTCGCGCCGAGCGTGCGAGGCGTGGGGGGCGCCGAGGTCCTTCTGGGCACCTGGTCGCGGTGTCGGCCGGTGGGCCGACCGGTTACGACGCGTAGACCTCGGGCTTGAGCGTCCCGATGTAGGGGAGGTCGCGGTAGCGCTCGGCGTAGTCGAGGCCGTAGCCGACGACGAACTCGTTGGGGATGTCGAACCCGACGTAGCGCACCGGCACCTCGACCTTGATCGCGTCGGGCTTGCGCAGCAGGGCGCACACCTCCAGCGAGGCGGGCCGGCGGCTGCCGAGGTTCTTGAGCAGCCAGGACAGGGTCAGCCCGGAGTCGATGATGTCCTCGAGGACGAGGACGTCCATGCCGGAGATGTCCCGGTCGAGGTCCTTGAGGATGCGCACGACCCCGGAGGAGCTGGTGGAGCTGCCGTAGGAGGAGACGGCCATGAACTCCATCTGGGTGGGCAGCCGCAGCGCCCGGGCGAAGTCGCTCATGAACAGCACCGCGCCCTTGAGGACGCCGACGAGCAGGACCTCCCGGCCCTCGTAATCCCGCGCGATCTGGTCGGCCAGCTCGGTGATCTTGTCCTGGATCTGCTGCTCGGACAGCAGCACGTGGTCGATGTCGGGGCCGTAGCCGTGGTCGGGCCCCAGCACGACAGGGGTCGACGCGGTCTCGCTCACGGGGCCTGCTCCTCGGGGTCGGGGGCGGTTCCGGCCCTCCCGCCCCGGGAGCCGGCGGGCCGCAGCACCAGCCTGCCAGACGCCCGGAGCGCCTCCGCACCGCCCGGGAGGGCCACCGGCCCCTGCCCGCGCCACCCGGTCAGCAGCGCGTCGACCGCGGCCAGGTGCACCGCCTGCAGGTCGCCGACCCCCGACCCGCGCAGCCACCCGCGCAGCACCCGGCGGCGCAGCGCGGCCGGCAGCGGCGCCAGGTCCGCGACCGGCAGGCCGTCCGGGCCGGCGAGCCGGGCGAGGTGGCCGCCGGCCAGCGCGTCGAGGGCGTCGAGGTCCTCGCGCAGTTGCTCCGCGGTCCGGGCGAGGGCCGGGGCGACGCCGCCGCCGAGCACGTCCTCCAGCAGCGGCAGCACCTCGGCGCGCAGCCGCGCGCGGCGGTAGGCGGGGTCGGTGTTCCAGGGGTCGTCCCACACCGGCAGGCCCAGGGCCGCGCAGGCGGCCCGGGTGGTGGCCCGGCGGACGCCGAGCAGGGGCCGCCAGAACGGCGGGCGCTCGGTCACCATCCCGGCCACCGAGCGCGGGCCCGAGCCGCGGCCCAGCCCGAGCAGCACGGTCTCGGCCTGGTCGTCGAGGGTGTGGCCGAGGGCGATCCGCGCGCCGTGCTCCCGCGCGCACCCGGTCAGGGCCGCGTACCGGGCGGCGCGGGCCGCGCCCTCGGGGCCGCCCTCGGCGCCCACCTCGACCGGGACGACCAGCACCGGGTCCAGCCCCGTCCCGCGCAGCAGGTCGGCGGTGTCCCGCGCGCGCCGCGCCGAGCCCGGCTGCAGGCCGTGGTCGACGGTCACCGCGCCCGCGGGCACCCCGGCGCGCGGGGCCTCGAAGGCGACCGCGGCGGCCAGCGCGAGGGAGTCCGCTCCCCCGCTGACGGCGACCAGCACCGGCTGCCCGGACGCCCGCAGGCCCGGCCGGACGGCGCTGCGGACCTGCGCGACCGGGACCGGCGGGCCGCTCACCGCGCCCCGGGATCAGGCGGTCACGGCCGGGCGGCCGTGCACCCGCTCGACCCACCGGGCGGGGTCGGTGAGCTCCTCGACCAGCGGCAGGGTCTCCGGGCCGGTCCACACCCGGTTGAAGCCCTCCATGCCGACGAGGTCCACGACGCCGCCGACGAACGTCCGCCCGTCGGCGTACTGCTTCATCTTCTGCTCCAGGCCCAGCAACCGGCGCAGCACGCGGTCCAGCGGGCCGCGGCCCTTGCGGCGCTGCGCGAAGCGCTTGCGCAGCGTCCGGACCGAGGGGACGACGTCCGGGCCGACGCCGTCCATGACGAACTCGGCGTGGCCCTCCACCAGGCTCATCACCGCGGTGACCCGGTCGAGGACGGCGCGCTGCTCGGGGTCGCGCACCAGCGCCATCAGCCCCTGGGAGCCCTCGTCGCCGTCCCCGCCGCGGACGGCGTCGGCGATGCCGCGGACCAGGTCGGACATGCGGTCGCGCAGCGCGTCGGGGCTGAGGTCGGTGGCCTCGACGAACTCGGCGATCTGCGCCTCGAGGTGGTCGCGCAGCCACGGGAAGGCGGTGAACTGCAGCTGGTGGGTGACCTCGTGCAGGCACACCCACATGCGGAAGTCGGTCGGGTCCACGCCCAGCTTGCGCTCGGCGTCGACGACGTTCGGCGCCACCAGCAGCAGCCGCCCGCCGGTGCCGAACACCTCGTACTGGCCGAGGACGCGGGAGGACAGGAAGGCCAGCAGCCCGCCGGCCTGGACGCCGGTGGCGCGCGAGCCGATCGCGGTGGCCAGCGGCCCGGGTCGGCTCTCCGAGCGCTCGGTGAGCGCGGTGACCAGCGGGTCCAGCAGGGCGGCCATGCCGGTGGTGTTGGCGTCGATCCAGCCGGGCCGGTCGACGACGGCGACCTCCGGCACCGGTCCGCCCGCCACCGGGTGCAGCCCGGTCAGGCCCTCGACGTGGGCGACGGCGGCCGCGGCGGCCTCGTGCAGCTCGCGGACGACGGCGGCGGCCTCCTCCCGCGTGGTGGCGGGCCCGGGCCCGGCCAGGCGGCGGGCGGTGCGCCCGGCGAGCTCCCAGTCGACCAGTGCGCTGCTCGTCATCGCCTCACCGTACGCGTGAAAGCCCGGGCGTCGGCCCCGTTCAGCGGCACCCGCAGGCGGCCAGGGCCGCGGCCACGGCGTCCAGCGCCGCCTCCTCGGGCCCGCCGCCGCCGGTGGTGCCGTTGGCCACGAGCGCGTAGGCCAGCAGTCGGCCGTCGGCGGTGACCACGGTGCCGGCGAGGGCGTGCACGCCGAGCAGCGTGCCGGTCTTGCCGCGCACCGCGCCGGGGGCGGTGGCCGGGTCGGCGTCGCCGCGGTCGGCGAGCGTGCCGTCGTAGCCGGCCACGGCCAGCCCGGAGACGACCGCCGAGGCGCCGGGCAGGGAGCCGTCGGCGGCGCCGGCGACCACGTCGGCGAGCAGGTCGGGGGTCACCAGGTCCAGCCGGGACAGCCCGCTGCCGTCGTACAGCTCGACGTCGCTGGTGTCGAGGCCGGCGTCGGCCAGCGCGCCGGTGACCGCCTCCGCCGAGCCCTCGAAGGTGGGCGGCAGGCCGCGGGTCAGGGCGACGTGGCGGGCCAGCGAGTCGGCCAGCAGGTTGTCCGACTGCGACAGCGCCTGCTCGACCAGCCGCGCGACCGGCGCCGAGCGGACGCTGCCCAGCGTCGTCGCGCCGTCGGGGGCCTCGCCGAGCTCGACGGCCGCGCCCGGGACGCCGAGCGCCTCGGCCAGCGCCCGCCCGGCGTCGGTGCCGGGCTGGCCGCTGCGGGCGTTCTCCCCCGGGACCACCCGCGCGCCGTCCACCGCGGCCGCGGTGACCGGGGCGGCGTAGCTCGAGGGCGCGTCCTCCGGCCCCCAGCCCTCCGCGGTCAGCGGCCCCTCGAACAGGGACGTGTCGACGACGACCCGGCCCACCGTCGTGCCCGGCGGCAGCGCGGCCCGCACCTGGGCCGCGAGGTCGGCGACGGTGGCCGCACCCGGGTAGGTGAGCGACGGGCTGGTCGTGGACAGGGTCGGGTCGCCGCCGCCGACGAGGACGACCTCGTCCGGGGCCGACCCGGCGACGACCGTCGTCTCGAGCGTGTCGTCGGGGTCCAGGGCGGTCAGCGCCGCGACGGAGGTGAGCAGCTTGGCCGTCGAGGCCGGGGTCACCGGGTCGCCGGCGCCCTGGTCGACCAGCGTCTCCCCCGTGGCGACGTCGACCACCTCGGCGTTCACCCCGCGGGCCAGCGCCGGGACCGCCAGCAGCGGGCCCAGCTCGGCGGCGAGGACGTCGGGGTCGGGGGTGGGCGCCTCGGAGGAGAGCGCGGCGAGCACCGGCGCGGGGTCGCCGACGTCGGGCAGCACCGCGGCGGGCCCCGCGGCGGCGCCCGTCGCGTCGTCGTCCCGGGTCAGGAACAGGACCCCGCCGACGACCAGCGCGGCCACCACCAGCACCGCCAGGGCGCTGACCAGCAGGCGACGGCGCAGCCGCCGGTAGCTCGGCGTGACCGTCGTCGGACCGTTCGGCGCGATGCTGCCCACCCCCCGTACGAGACCCCGGGGCGGACCTGCGCCGGTGGGCCTGATACCGGTGGGCCACACTACGTGCCGTGCAGTTCGACGTGACGATCGAGATCCCCAAGGGCCAGCGCAACAAGTACGAGCTGGACCACGCCACCGGACGCATCCGGCTCGACCGGATGCTGTTCACCTCCACGCGGTACCCGGCCGACTACGGGTACATCGAGAACACCCTGGGTCAGGACGGCGACCCGCTCGACGCCCTCGTGCTGCTCGAGGAGCCGACCTTCCCCGGGTGCCTCATCACCTGCCGCGCCATCGGCATGTTCCGGATGACCGACGAGAAGGGCGGGGACGACAAGGTCCTCACCGTCCCGGCCACGGACCCGCGCATGGCCCACCTGCAGGACATCACCGACGTCTCGGAGTTCGACCGGCTGGAGATCCAGCACTTCTTCGAGACCTACAAGGACCTCGAGCCGGGCAAGTCGGTCGAGGGCGCCGAGTGGGTCGGCCGGGCCGAGGCCCAGGCCGAGATCGACGCCTCCATCAAGCGGGCCCAGGAGGCCGGCGGCCACTGACCGCCGCCCCCGGGGCGATCCACCGGCCCTCCGAGCGCACGACGGACGACGCACGGCGGTGCACCCCTGCGCGGGGTGCACCGCCGTCGTCGTGTCAGTGCCTCGTGTCGTGCAGGACGAGGGTCAGGAACCCCAGCTCGCCGCGGTAGCCCTCCAGCCACTGCCGCCGGTGCGTGCGCGCGGCCTCCAGCGCGGCGGCGCGGTCCTCCCCCGCCGCCTCGGTCAGCGCCCACTCGGTGACCGCGCCGGTCCAGCACCACTCGTACTCGTCCCACTCGGCGAGCGTGGACAGGTGGCCGTAGCCGGGCTCGAAGCCGGCCCGGGTCACCTCGGCCAGCAGCCCGGGCAGGTCCGGCAGCTCGCCGGGCTCGGCGCCGAGGCCGGCCAGCGCCGCCTCACCGGGCCCGGCCTCCCAGAACCCGTCGCCGAACAGCACCCGGCCGTCGGGGCGCAGGTGGCCGCGCACCGCGTCGAGGGTCCCGGCCGGTCCGCCGAAGGCGTGCGTGGCGCCGATGCAGACGACGACGTCGAACTGCCCGCCGCGCCAGGCCGCCGCGTCGGCCTGCACGAACTCGACCCGGCCGACGAGGCCGCCGAGCGCGGCGCGGTCCCGGGCGGCGTCGAGGGCGGGCGCGGAGGTGTCCACACCGACGCCGACGACGCCGGGGTGGGCGGCCACCAGCGGCAGCAGCCAGGCGCCGGAGCCGCAGCCGAGGTCGAGCACCCGGCCGTCCTCGGGCGGGGCCAGCCGCGCGACCAGCCGGGCGAGGGCGTCGTCGGCGACGGGGGCCGCGACCGGGTGCCAGCGGTGGGCGACGGCGCTGAGGAGGGCTCGGTCCACGCCGGCAGTCTGGCGCAGCCCGCCGGGTCAGATGAGGCCGCGGGAGCGCAGGTCGCGCAGCTCGGCGAACACGCGCCGGCGGATGAGGTCCTCGCGCTTCTCGCCCAGGCCCACGAAGCGCAGCGACAGCTCCGTGCGCTCGTCCTCGCGCGGGTGACGCCGGACGATCTCGGCCTTGGCCGACACCCGGGTGCCGTCCAGGTCCACGGTCACCGGGAGCACCGCGCCGACCTCCAGGGCCGCGCCCACCTCCCGCTTGCCGCCGAGGATGCAGCGCGTCCCGCCCTCGCTGAGGTCGACGGTGGTCCCCGACAGCAGGGTCTCGCCGGCGCCCAGCTCGACGGGCAGCGACAGGGGGCTGCGGACCGCGGACCGCCGCTGCCCCCGCGAGGCGGGGCCGACGACCCGGAGTCGCCAGGTCGGCGCGTCGCCGGTACGGACCTCGACGAGCTCGACCGGCAGCGAGCGCAACTCCTCGGGCCCCCGCCAGATGAGCTCCAAGCGCTCGCCGACGTCGAGGCGGACGCGGCGCCGCGAGGCGTCCTCCCCGACGCTGACGACGAGCTCGCCGCCCGTCGCCTCCTCGACGAAGCTGGTCAGCACGTCGTCCCGGCTGACCGCCTTCACGTCGAGCACGGCCCTGTCCTCGGGGTAGTCGACTCCCGGCGTCCCCATCGTCGCTCTCCTCGCTCACCTGGTTCCGCACGTGACGGCGTCGGACCACCGACACGCGGCAGCTCCTCGCGGTCACGTTCCCCGGCTGCATCGGCAGGGAGGACGCGGGACTCCAGTCGGACGGCCACGCGTTCGTCCCTCCACCCCGTCAGGGGAGGTGCCGGCCGATGCCCGTGGGCACGCCGGCGGCCTCAGCCGGCGACGGGCACCCGCGGCCGCGGTACGTCCACCGGCAGGACCGGGCCGGCGTGCAGTCGCTGCGCGAGCTCCCCTGCCGGTGCCGGCCGGCCGACGAGGTACCCCTGCACCCGGTCGCACCCGAGGGCGGCGAGCTGCCGGGCCTGTTCGCTGGTCTCGACCCCCTCGGCGACCACGCGGAGCCCGAGGCCGTGCCCGAGACCGACGACGCCCGCGACGATGGGTCCGTCGCCGTCGGCCATCCCGGCCGTGAAGGAGCGGTCGATCTTGACCTCCGTCACCGGGAGCCGGCGCAGCTGCGCCAGGGAGGACCACCCGGTGCCGAAGTCGTCGACGGACACGCCGACGTCGAGTCCGCGCAGGCGCCCGAGGTGCCCGTTGCGCACCGCGGCCTCCGACAGCACCTGGCTCTCGGTGACCTCCACCGTCAGCGCCCGGCACGGCAGCCCGGTCTCCCGCAGGGTGGCCTCCACCAGGTCGGCGAAACCGGGGTCGGCGAGCTGCAGCGGGGACACGTTCACGGCCACGTCCAGGTCCAGTCCTCCCCGCCGCCACAGGGCCACCGTGGTGCAGGCCTCGCGGAGGACGTGCGCCCCGAGGTCCCCGATGAGCCCGCCGGCCTCGGCCAGGGGGACGAACACGTCCGGTGGGACGGAACCGAGCGCGGGGTGGTGCCAGCGGACCAGCGCCTCGACGGCCACCACCCGCCCGGTGAGCAGGTCCACCTGCGGCTGGTAGTGGACCGCGACCTCCCCACGCCCGAGCGCGCCGTGCAGGTCGCTCTCCAGCCGCAGCTCGTGCGCCGAGGCGAGCTGCGCGGTGCGGCCACCGTGCAGCCGGGCCTTGGCCCGCTGCAGGTCCTCGGCGGCCCGGGCGACGAGGTCCCTGGCCACCGACGGGGGCGCGTCCGGGAGCCCGGTGCGCGTCGCTGCCCCGCCGGTCACGAGTTCGACGAAGACGTCCCCGCCGGCCACCGTCACCGGCGCCGCGACGGCCGCGGTGACCCGGTCGACGAGTGCCGGGAGACCCGTCGCCGCGACACCGGGGAGGGCGACGACGAACTGGTCGCCGCTGTAGCGGGCCAGCAGGTCACCGTCGCGCGACACGGACCGGAGCCGGTCGGCGACCTGGCGCAGGACCTCGTCCCCCGCCTCGTGGCCCAGGCTCTCGTTGACCCTGGTCAGCCGGCTGACGTCGCAGAGGAGCACCGCACACGCGGCGTGCCCGTCGTCCCCCGCGAGCTCCCGGAGGCGGGACTCGAACGCCTCCCGGTTCGGCAGTCCGGTCAGGGCGTCGTGCGTGGCCTGCCACTCGACCTCCCCGGCGAGCCGGGTGTTCTCGAGCGCCACGCCGGCGATGCCGGCCAGGCCCCAGAGTCGCTCGACGAGCGACTCCCCGAGCACGGTGGGCGGGTCCCGGTGGACCCAGTGGGCCAGGACGATGCCGACGAACCGCTCGTCGACGGCGATCGGCACACCGGCCATCGCCCGCACCCCGAACTGCTCCAGGAGGTCGCGCGCCCAGGGCGAGCCCGAGGAGTCGACCAGCATCGGCCGGCCGTGCCGGACGATCTCGCAGAGCTCCGGGCTCTGCGACGTGTCGGTCACGTACCGGGCGATGCGGTCCCCCAGCTCACCGCTCCAGCCGCTGGCCCCGGCGACCCGCACCGACTCCCGGCCCGGCTCCCACAGGGCGACCGCCGAGCGGTCGGCGGACGACAGCACCGGCACGGCCTCGGCGACGGCTTGCGCGATGCGCCGCACGGACCGCTGGCCGGCCAGGGACCGCGCCACGGTGAGCAGCAGGCGTGCGGTCTCCTCGTGCTCCCGGGCCTCGGCGAGCAGTGCCGACGTGCGCAGCGCCACCGCGGCGTGCCGGGCGAAGGCGGCCAGGATCGCCTCGTCCTCGGGGAAGAACGCCTGGCCCGGCCGGAGGACGGCGGCGAGGACGCCGTACCCGCGGTCGGCGGTGGCCACCGGGACGGCCAGCACCTCGCCCTCGCCGACGCGCTGCAGCCCAGGCTCCAGCACGGTGTCACCGAGGTGCTCGGCGACCCGCGTCCCGAGGCCGCGCGCGCGGACGTGCCGCGTCCCGTCCGGCAGGCGGACGTCGAGCAGGTGTCCGGGGGCGTGCAGCGCCCGGTCCGCCCGGGACGTGACCCGGCCCAGGGTCTGCTCGAGGTCCGCGCCGCACACCAGGTCGCCGACGGCGTCCTGCAGGATCCCCAGCCGCTCGTCGGACAGCAGCGCCGCGTCGAGGCTCGGCCGGGTCGGGCGACGTCGCCGTCGGGACCAGCGGGACGCCCCGCGGCGCGGCGTCCAGCTGACCTCGTAGGTGCACTCGGGCGCGCCGTCGACCTGGCAGGCCGTGTGCCGCACCTCCGCCGCGGGGAGGCCGAAGACGACGGTCACCTGCCGGAGCATCCCGGTGTTGTAGTCGCAGTCGACCCGGTTCGGGACGTTCGGCGGCAGGACCCGCCACCCCACGCGAGCGGTGCCCGGATCCGCACCGAGGCAGCGGAAGACCGCGGCCGTGTCCAGCCGTGTGGACACCCGCGACACCGAGCGCAGCACGGCCTCCGGCGAGCCGAGAGCCCGGACCACCGCCCGGAACGGCGCCAGGGCCGGGTCCTGCAGGGCGGCCTCCCCGAGGCGCAGGCCGATCCCCGGGTCCCCGAGCTCGGCGGCCACCGCGTCCAGGAGCGCCGCCTTGACCCCGTAGGGCACCCGGCCGTGCAGGCCCTCGAGCTCCGCCCGCCGGTCGCTGAGCCCGGCCCGGGCCAGCACCCGGTCGACCGAGCCGTCTCCTCCGAGGGTGGCGGCCAGCCGCAGGACCAGTCGGGTGCTGAGCGTGGACGTACCGGCGTCGTGGTGCATGGGTCCCCTCCTCCGGCGCCCTCTGGTGCGGGCGCCGACGAGGGGGGTATCGGCCGTTCCTGTTCCTGTCTGAGTCCGCGACTCCCCGGTCCCCCTCGAAGAGAGGGGACCGGGAGCTCGTCCTCAGGCCCCGACGTAGGCCGCCAGGTGCACGCCGGTGAGGGTGGAGCGGGCGGCGACCAGGTCCGCGGGCGTGCCCTCGAAGACGATCCGGCCGCCGTCGTGGCCGGCCCCGGGACCGAGGTCGACGATCCAGTCGGCGTGCGCCATGACCGCCTGGTGGTGCTCGATGACGACCACCGACCGGCCGGAGTCGACGAGCCGGTCGAGGAGGGCGAGCAGGTTCTCGACGTCGGCGAGGTGCAGGCCGGTGGTCGGCTCGTCCAGCACGTAGACGGCGCCCTCGTCGGCCATCTGCGCGGCCAGCTTCAGCCGCTGCCGCTCGCCGCCGGACAGCGTGGTGAGCGGCTGGCCGAGGGTGAGGTAGCCGAGCCCGACGTCGGCGAGCCGGTCGAGCACCCTCGCCGCGGCGGGCGTGCGGGCCTCGCCGGAGCCGAAGAACTCCCGCGCCTCGGCGACCGGCATCGCGAGCACCTCGCTGATGTCCCGGCCGCCCAGGTGGTACTCGAGCACCGAGGCGTCGAACCGCCGGCCCTCGCACTGCTCGCAGGGGGTGGCGACGCCGGCCATCATCCCGAGGTCGGTGTAGACGACGCCGGCGCCGTTGCAGGTGGGGCAGGCGCCCTCGGAGTTGGCGCTGAACAGCGCGGGCTTGACGCCGTTGGCCTTGGCGAACGCCTTGCGGATCGGGTCCAGCAGCCCGGTGTAGGTGGCCGGGTTGCTCCGTCGCGAGCCGCGGATCGCGGTCTGGTCGACGGTCACCACGCCCTCCCGGCCCGCCACCGACCCGTGGACCAGCGAGCTCTTGCCCGACCCGGCCACCCCGGTGACGACGACGAGCACCCCGAGCGGGATGTCGACGTCGACGCCCTGCAGGTTGTGCGTGCGGGCGCCGCGGACCTCGAGCGCGCCGGTCGGCGTGCGCACGGACGTCTTGAGCGCGGCCCGGTCGTCGAGGTGCCGCCCGGTCAGCGTGCCGCTGGCCCGCAACCCCTCGACGGTGCCCTCGAACACCACCTCGCCGCCGGCGGTCCCGGCCCCGGGGCCGAGGTCGACGACGTGGTCGGCGATGGCGATCGCCTCCGGCTTGTGCTCGACGACGAGCACGGTGTTGCCCTTGTCCCGCAGTTGCCGCAGCAGGTCGTTCATCCGCTGGATGTCGTGCGGGTGCAGGCCGACGGTGGGCTCGTCGAAGACGTAGGTGACGTCGGTGAGGGCGGAGCCGAGGTGGCGGATCATCTTGGTGCGCTGGGCCTCGCCGCCGGACAGCGTGCCCGAGGGGCGGTCGAGGGACAGGTAGCCCAGCCCGATCTGGACGAAGGAGTCCAGCGTCTCGCGCAGCGCCGTGAGCAACGGGGCCACGGAGGGCTCGTCGAGGTCGCGCACCCACCCGGCGAGGTCGCTGATCTGCATCGCGCAGAGGTCGGCGATGCTGGCCCCGCGGATCTTCGACGACCGGGCGGCCTCGCTGAGCCGGGAGCCGCCGCACTGGGGGCAGGTGGTGAAGGTGATCGCCCGCTCGACGAAGGCGCGGACGTGCGGCTGCATCGCGTCGACGTCCTTGGACAGCATCGACTTCTGGATCTTGGGGATGACGCCCTCGTAGGTGAGGTTGATCCCCTCGACCTTGATCTTCGTCGGCTCGCTGTACAGGAGCCGGTCCAGCTCCTCCTCCGTGAACTGCGCGATCGGCTTGTCCATGGGCAGGCCCGCGCCGGCGAAGATGCGGCCGTACCAGCCGTCCATGCTGTAGCCGGGGACGGTCAGCGCGCCCTCGTCGAGCGACTTGCGCTCGTCGTAGAGGGCGGACAGGTCGATGTCGTTGACCCGGCCCATCCCCTCGCAGCGCGGGCACATGCCGCCGGTGATGCTGAACTCCCGGCGCTCCTTGACCTCGCGCCCGCCCCGCTCGACCTTCACCGCGCCGGCGCCGCTGATCGAGGCGACGTTGAAGGAGAACGCCTGGGGCCCGCCGACGTGCGGCTGCCCGAGCCGGCTGAACAGGATGCGCAGCATCGCATTGGCGTCGGTGGCGGTGCCGACCGTGGAGCGCGGGTTGGCGCCCATCCGCTCCTGGTCGACGATGATCGCCGTCGTCAGGCCGTCGAGGACGTCGACATCGGGACGGGCCAGCGTGGGCATGAAGCCCTGCACGAAGGCGCTGTAGGTCTCGTTGATCAGCCGCTGGGACTCCGCGGCGATCGTGCCGAACACCAGCGAGCTCTTGCCCGAGCCGGAGACGCCGGTGAACACGGTCAGCCGGCGCTTGGGCAGCTCGACGCTGACGTCCTTGAGGTTGTTCTCCCGCGCGCCGTGCACGCGGATGAGGTCGTGGGAGTCGGCCGCGTGCGACCCGGACGCCTGCCGGTCGGTGCTGGTGGCGGTGCTCATCGTGTCTCCATCCGGTGGGCGCCTGCGTCGACGGCGCGCTCGCTGTCTACCTGGTGGGGGTGACGGCCGGCACGGGGCGACGCCCGTCCGGCTGGACCCGGGCGGGCGTCGTGCCCTCGGGACGGCGGGCGGCTCAGCCGGCCTCCTGGACGCGGACGAGGTTGCCCGCGGGGTCCCGGACGGCGAAGTCGCGGACGCCGTAGGGCTGCTCGGCCGGCTCCTGGACGACCTCGGCGTCGCCGGCCTGCAGCCGCTCGAAGGCGCCGTCGAGGTCCTTCGTGGCCAGGACGATCGAGGCGTAGGTGCCCTTGGCCATCATCTCGGTGATGGTGCGGCGCTCCTCGTCGGTGACGCCCGGGTCCGCCGCCGGCGGGTGCAGGACGATCGAGGTCGGCTGGCCGGGCGGGCCCACGGTCAGCCAGCGCATCCCGCCGTACCCGACGTCGTTGCGGAGCTCGAAGCCCAGGGTGTCGCGGTAGAAGGCCAGCGAGGCCTCCGGGTCGTCGTGCGGGAGGAAGGTGTAGTGGATGGTGAGGTCCATGGCGGTCACGCTAGGGACGGCGTCCCCACCGGGGCTTCTCGATTCCTGACCGGTCGGGTGACCTGCTTGGCGACGCACGCCGGGATGCCGGCGGTGGACTCGGCCGCGAGGCGCCGGTAGGTGCTCGGCGGCATGCCGACCAGCTCGGTGAAGCGGGTGCTGAAGGTGCCCAGCGACGAGCAGCCGACGGCGAAGCAGACCTCGGTGACGCTCAGGCCCCCGCGGCGCAGCAGCGCCATCGCCCGCTCGATGCGCCGGGTCATCAGGTAGGAGTACGGCGACTCGCCGTAGGCGCGGCGGAACTCGCGGCTGAGGTGCCCGGCCGACACGTGCACGCCCCGGGCGAGCGCCTCGACGTCGAGCGGCTGGGCGTACTCCCGGTCGATCCGGTCGCGGACGCGACGCAGCCGCGCGAGGTCGCGCAGGCGCTGCTCGTCGTCGGGTCTGCTGGTCACCTGCCGGATGGTGCCCGAAGCCGGGGACGGACGGGCGCCGGCCGCCCCGGGCCGTCGGACCGGGGCGGCCGGCGCTCACGCCGAGTAGGCCAGGCGGGCGGCGTCGGGGCCGCAGGTCGGCAGCCCGATGCTCGCGAACGTGTTGCCCGTGACGGCGGTGGAGGTCACCGCGGCGCCCTCCAGGTAGACACCGCACGCGGAGCCGCTCCCCGTCGTCCGGGTGACCCGGTTGCGGGCGATGGTGATGCCGTCGGCGTCGTGCGGGGTGAAGCTCAGCGTGATCGCCGGGACGCCGCTGCTGCCGAGCCAGGTGGCGGTGTTGTCGGCGAAGGTGACCCCGCGGGTGCCCCACGGGGAGCCGCCGAGCCGCAGCACCGCGCCGGAGAACTGGTGGAAGCGGTTCTGCGTGATCGTGCCGCTGTGGATCTGCGACAGGCGGATGCCGGAGTCGGTCCGGCCGTCGTCGTCGAAGAAGTCGTTGTCCCGGACGTCCAGGCCGGTGATCAGGTGGTGGTAGGTCCAGTTGCCGTCCGGCGGGGCGTCCTGGTCCACGCCGCGGCCGGCCCCGAGGGCAGGGAACGACGTCGTGTGCACGGTGTTGCCGGAGAACTCGACGCCGTCGATGGCCCCGGTGCCCTCGGCGTTGAAGACCAGCGCGCGGCCCACCTCGAGGAACCGGTTGCCGGTGACGACCGTGTCCTCCATGACCTCCAGCCGCGAGGCGACGTCGGGACCGACGTAGACGCCCGGCCAGCTCTTCTCGATCGTGCTGTTGGTGACCGCGTTGCGGGTGCCGTGCAGCTCGACGCCGCCGGCGTAGGACCACGGCTGCTGGTCGTGCGTGACGTGCACCTGGTCGACCGTGACGTCCGCGCCGGTGAAGTACATGGCCGAGAAGTCGACCTGGTTGCGGTTGGCCGGCAGCGAGGTGCCGCCGTTGCGGAACGTCGAGCGCAGGACGCGGAAGCCCTCGCCGCGGCCCTGCATGACGACGTAGTTCTGGCCCGGGGTGTCCTGCATGGTCACGTCCTGGACGGTGACGTTGCGGGCGCCGTAGGTGTAGACGCCGTAGCCGGTGATCGTCTGGCCGGGCCGGACCAGGTTGCGGGCGCCGTTGAAGTCCCAGGTCCCGCCGGAGATCGTCACGTCGGACTGGCCGTCGACCATGAACAGGTTGCCGCCCCAGAGGGTCGGCGAGTCCACGATGACGCCGTCGGCGAAGCGCAGCACCGCCCCGGGGTCGGCGGTGACGGTCTGGCCGCTGCGCAGCGAGAACACGAAGTCGGCGTGGAGCCGGGTCTGCCGTGGGCTCTCGAAGCTCGCCAGGAGGTAGGTGCCGGCCGGGATGTACACGTGCTGGTTGGCCGCCAGGGCGGCCCGGATCGCGGGTGCGTCGTCGGCCCGCCCGTCGCCCCGGGCGCCGTAGCCGGCCACGCTGACGCCGGCCGGCGCCGGCTGCCCGGCCGGGGACGGGGCGGACGGGCTGCTCGGCGGCACGGGGGCCGAGCTGCTGGACGGCGCCGGGGCCGGGGCGCTCGACGGGGCGGACGGGGCGGCCGCCGGCGTCCGCGCCCCGGCCCGCGCGCCGTGGGTGCGGACCGACGAGCGGCTGCCGTGCACGGGTCCTCGCGCGGCGGCGCTCGCCGTCTCCGTGCCGTCCCCGGCCGCGGGGACGGTGCGCACGGCCGCGGTCGTGGCCGTCACCCCCAGGGCGACGGCGACCACGAGCAGCAGCGCGGACAGCCGCGCCCGGCCGGTGCCGGGGCGGGCGGGCGCCCGGTGGGGGTGGTCGGGGGACGGGGGTTCCACGGGGGGACGCATGTCCGTACCTGCCTGCGTGTCGGGGGGAGTGCCTTCGCCGTGCGCGCGGCCGCGCAGTGCTCCCGGGCGGGCGGGCCGCCCCGCACCCCCGTCCCGGTGCCGGGACGCGACGGACCGACGCTGGTCCGGGGGCGCGCGGACGCGACGTCCCGGTGGCCGCTCGGCCGGGACGCCCGCTGCTCGGGGCCGTCAGCCGCCGCGGCCCGGGACGACCGGGACGCGCGCTGACGTGCCGTTCCGCCGCCCGCGTCCCCCCGCGGAGCGCTCAGGATCAGGGCCCGCGGAGTCGTCTCCGACCGGACGGCTCGAAGCAGAACGTAGCCGCGCGGGCGTGGTGAGTCACGAAATAGTCGTCAGACCGGCAGCCCTGCCCCTGCCGTCACAACCGTCCCATCGATCCGGCCCGGGAACACGACAGCGGCCCTCCCCGGGAGGGGAGGGCCGCTGCAGGTGAGCCGCCTGTCGGAATCGAACCGACGACCTTCTCATTACGAGTGAGATGCTCTACCGACTGAGCTAAGGCGGCGGGCGTGCGGCGTCCAGAGTACGACACCGGTCGGCCGCGCCCGCGCAGGCCCGGCGGTCAGGTGGTGGGCAGGCGCAGCGCCACGGTCAGCGCCTCGACGGCGACCTGCGGCTTCACGTTCTGCTCCAGCGCGGTGCGGCAGGCCAGGACGGCGTCGATCCGGCGCAGCGCACCCTCGGCGCCGATCCGCCGGGCGAGCTCCTCGGCGTCGGCCCGCCGGTCGGGGTGGTTGAGCGGCAACTCCACCTCGGGAGCCGCGGCGAGGACGAGCGCGTCCCGGTAGAAGGCAGCGAGGTCGACAAGCGCGCGGTCGAACGAGTCTCGCCCGATCCGGGTGGCACGCGACTTCTGCCGTTTCTCCAACTCCTTGAGCTGCCCAGCCGCTCCGCGGTTGGCGGCGACCACACCCGGGCCTCGTGCGCCCATCCCCAGGCTCGCCTTGAGCGCCTCGGTCTCCGGTCCATCGAGTTCCTCGGCGGCCGCGTTCGTCTCCTCCTGTGCCGCATTGACCAGATCACCCGCTGCGTTGAGGCAGGCAGCCAGGGACACCAGCGACAACGGGATGTCGAGCACCGACTTTCGCGCGATCCGCGCGGCCTCGTCCTCCGCCAGTCGCTTGGCCCGGCCGATGTGACCTCCGCACGCACCGGCCGCCCAAGCAGCAAGGGCTGGATCGATGCCGTCCCGGCGAACCAGTACGTCAGCGATGGCGTCCACCCCTGGTGTCCGCAATGTCATCACTCGGCAACGAGACTGGATCGTCACCTTCACGTCGTCCGGGTGCAGACTCGGGGCACAGAGCATCACCACTGTGCGAGGTGGCGGCTCCTCGATCATCTTGAGCACGGCATTGGCTGCGTGTTCGCTCATTCGGTCGACGTCCTCGACGATGATCACCTGCCAGCGCCCTTGCGATGGCGCGCGGCCCGCGACGAACACGAGACTTCGGGCCTCCTTGGCCCCGATCGAGAGGCCGTCGGGCACGATGACCGTGACGTCGGAATGGGTGCCGGCCAGGACGGTCCGGCACTGATGACAGGTGCCGTCCCCGCCGGCGGGGCACTGCAGCGCGGCGGCGAAGGCGCGCGCGGCCACCGAGCGGCCCGAGCCGGGCGGCCCGGTGAACAGCCAGGCGTGGGTCATGGCCGCGGGCTGGGCGACGGCGGCCTGCAGCTCCGCGACGACCGCCGGCTGCCCGATGACCTCCGCCCAGACGCCGTCGGCCGTGGTCACGCCACCCTCCCCGGCATGAGCGCGGCGACCCGCTCGCGGACGGCCGTGGCGAGCTCGTCGGCGGGGTGCTGCGCGTCGAGCACGAGGTACCGCCCGGGCTCGGCGGCGGCGAGGGCGAGGAAGGTGGCGCGCACCCGCTCGTGGAACTCCACCGACTCCGACTCCAGCCGGTCGGCGGCGGCGCGGCCCCGGGCGCGGGCCAGGCCCGTCTCGGGCGGCAGGTCCAGCAGCACGGTGAGGTGGGGCACCAGGCCGCCGGTGGCCCAGGCCGACAGCCGCCGGACCTCGTCGAGGGCGAGCGCCCGGCCGGCGCCCTGGTAGGCCAGCGAGCTGTCCACGTAGCGGTCGGTCACCACCACCTCGCCGGCGTCGAGCGCCGGGCGGACCACCGTGTCGACGTGGTGCGCGCGGTCGGCGGCGTAGAGCAGCGCCTCGGCCCGCGGGGACAACCCGGCGCTGGCCGGGTCGAGCAGCAGCGCGCGGATCCGGGCGCCGGGCGGTGTGCCGCCCGGCTCGTGGGTCACCCGCGCCGGCACCTCGACCACGCCCAGCCAGTCGAACAGCCGCCGGACCTGGGTGGACTTCCCGGCGCCCTCCCCACCCTCGAAGGCGACGAACAGGCCGCGGCCGGGCAGGCGACCAGTGGCGTCGATCGGGTGCTCCCGGGGAGTCGTGGCGGGTGGGCGTCGGCCGGTCCACGGTACCGGCCGGGGACGACGCTCCCTGGGTCCTACGGTCGGGCGGGTGACCGCCGCCTGGGACCCCGCCGCCTACCTGCGCCACGCCGGCGAGCGGGCGCGGCCGTTCGCCGACCTCGTGGCCCGGGTGGACGCGCAGGAGCCCCGCGAGGTCGTCGACCTGGGCTGCGGCACCGGGGAGCTGACCGCCTCGCTCGCGCGGCGCTGGTCCGGCGCTCGGGTGACCGGCGTCGACTCCTCGCCCGAGATGCTCGCCGCCGCGGCCGCGCACGCCGTCCCCGGGCGGGTGCGGTTCGTGCCGGGCGACGTCCGCGACTGGCGGCCGGACGGCCCGGTCGACGTCGTGGTCACCAACGCCGTCCTGCACTGGGTGCCCGGGCACGCGGACCTGCTCGCGCGGTGGGCCGGCGACCTGGCGCCGGGCGGGTGGCTGGCGCTGCAGGTGCCCGGCAACCACCGGGCCCCGACCCACCGGCTGCTGGCCGGCCTGTGCACCGCGCCGCGGTGGGCGCCCCCCCTGGCCACGGTCGCTCCCCCGCCCGACCCGGTGCTCGACCCGGCGGGCTACCTCGACGTCCTCACGGCGGCGGGCCTGTCCGCCGACGTCTGGGAGACCACCTACCTGCACGTGCTGCGCGGCGCCGACCCGGTGCTCAGCTGGGTGCGCGGCACGGTGCTGCGGCCGGTGCTGGCGCTGCTGGACGACGCCGACGCCGCCGCGTTCACCGCCGAGTACGCCGCGGCGCTGCAGGCGGCCTACCCCGCGCGGCCGGACGGGACGACGGTGCTGCCCTTCCGCCGGGTGTTCGCGGTCGGGTCCCGGCCGGCAACTACTTGACGGAGTGGAAAGTAGTTGCCACTCTGTCGCGCACCCCGACCGAGGAGGCCGCCGTGCCCGCTCCCACCCCCGAGTCCGCCACCGCCCTGCTGGCCGAGGCCGACGCGGCCGCCACCCGGGTGCGGCGGGAGGCCAGCCCCGCGGCGTCGGCGTTCCTGCTCACCCTCGGCTGCGCGAGCGCCGGGTTCTTCCTCGCCCTGCCGGTGGCCGGGTCCGAGCGCGGGGTCGCCGCGGCGGCGGTGGTCTACGCGTTGGCCGTGCTGGGCGCCGCGGCGGCGCTGCTGGCCGGCCGGGGCTCGGTGCGCGCCGGCTTCTCCACCCGGTTCGGCCTGGCGATGGGCGTCTGGGGCGCGGTGCTGGGCCTGGGGCTCGCGGTGGGGCTCACCGTGCCGGGGCTGGCCGCCGACCGGGCGTGGTGGGCGCCGCTGGCGGTCGCCGTCGCGGCGCCGTGCCTGGTCGGCGCCTGGCGGGAGCGGCCGCGGTGACCGGGCACCCTCGGCACGCCCTCGACGAGGTGATCCACGCGCCGGTGCGGTTCTCGGTGGTGGCCACGTTGGCCGCCGCGGAGGAGGCGGAGTTCGGCTTCGTCCGCGACGGCGTGCAGGTCAGCGACTCGGTGCTCTCGAAGACGGTGGCCGTGCTGGAGCGGGCGGGCTACGTCGAGGTGCGCAAGGGCTACGTCGGCAAGCGGCCGCGGACCTGGCTGCGGCTGTCCGCGCGCGGCCGCGCGGCCTTCGACGCGCACGTGGCGGCGCTGCGGGCGATCGCGGAGGGCCGGGCGCTCAGCGCGGGGTGAGCCGGTGGGCGTCGGTGCGGTAGGGCAGCTCGAGGACGTCGCGCCCGGCCGTGTCCGGGTGGGTGGCCAGCAGCTCGCGGAGGCCGCCGAGGAAGGCGGCGCGGGCGCCGGGGGTCATCGTCGCCGCGTAGCTGCGGGTGCCGATGCCGCCGACGACCTGCTCGGGCGTCAGCCGCTGGACGACCCGCGACCGCGCGGTGGCGACGTCGGCCGGCAGTGCCGCGGCGAAGGCGGCCACGACGCCCTGGTCGGCCTCGTGGCCGCGGGCCTCGCCGGCCAGCGCGGCGCCGAGCGCGACGACCCAGGGGACGGTCTCGTCCCGGGTGTTCCAGACGAACCCCACGACGCCGCCGGGCCGCAGCACGCGGCGCAGCTCGCCCGCGGCCGGCTCCGGGTCGAACCAGTGCGCGGCCTGGCCCGCGACGACGGCGTCGACGGAGGCGTCGGGCAGCGGGATCGCCTCCGCGCCGCCGACCTCCGCCGGGACGCCGGGGTGCCGGGCCCGCAGCTGGGCGAGCATCTCCGCCGACGGGTCGACGGCGAGCACCTCGTGCCCGGCGGCGACGAGGACGTCGGTGAGCAGGCCGGTGCCGGCGCCGAGGTCGAGCACCCGCCGTGGCCGGTCGCCGAGCAGGAACGCCACCGCGTCGGCCGGGTAGCCCGGGCGCAGGGCGGCGTAGTCGGCGGCGACCGACCCGAACGACGTCCGCCGCTGCTGCCAGTCGGCGGGGTCGAGCGAGCCGGTCGCCGTCACGCTCAGCTCGCGGGGACGGCGTCGGACGCGGCCGCCTTCTTCGCCGTCGTCTTCTTGGCCGCCGTCGTCTTGGCGGTCTTCTTCACGGTGGCCTTGGTGGCCGTCGTCTTCTTCGCCGCCGTCGTCTTCGTCGCCTTCTTGGCGGCCTTCTTCTTCGTGGCGGCGGGCCGGCTGCGGCGGTCGGCGAGCAGCTCGGCGGCGCGGTCGAGGGAGATGGTCTCGACGTCGTCGCCCTTGCGCAGGCTGGCGTTGGTCTCGCCGTCGGTGACGTAGGGACCGAACCGGCCCTCGCGGACGGTGATCTGGCCCTGGGTGACCGGGTCGGGACCGAGCTCCTTGAGCGGTGCGGCCGCGGCCCGCCGTCCCCGCTGCTTGGGCTGGGCGAACACGGCCAGAGCCTCGTCGAGGGTGACGGTGAACAGCCGCTCCTCGTTCTCCAGCGACCGCGAGTCGCTGCCCTTCTTCAGGTAGGGCCCGTACCGGCCGTTGAGCGCCTGGATCTCCTCGCCGTCGGGGGCGGTGCCCACGGTGCGCGGCAGGGTGAGCAGCTGCAGCGCCTGCTCGAGGGTCACCGTCTCCGGGGACATGGACGCGAACAGGCTCGCCGTCCGCGGGCTGTCCTTGCTGCCCTCGGGGACCACGGTGGTCACGTAGGGGCCGTAGCGGCCGGCCTTGACCACCACCGGGTGGCCGGACTCGGGGTCGGTGCCCAGCTGCCGGTCGCTGGAGGGGGCGGCGAGCAGCTCGGCGACCTTCTCGCTGGTCAGCTCGTCGGGCGGCAGGTCCTCGGGGAGGCTGACCCGCGGGCCCTCCTCGCCGCCGGCCTGCAGGTACGGGCCGTAACGGCCGACGCGGACCACGACCGGCTCGCCGGCCGGCCCGGTCGCCCGCAGCGGGATCGAGTTGACGCCGCGGGCGTCGATCTCCTCCAGCTGCTGGCCGATGACCTGCTTGAGCCCGCCGGAGGCCGCGATGCCGCCGGCGTGCCGGCCCTCGCCGCCGAAGTAGAACTCGGTCAGCCAGTCGACCCGGCCGAGCTCGCCGGCGGCGATCTCGTCGAGCTCGTTCTCCAGCGACGCGGTGAAGTCGTAGTCGACCAGCGCGGCGAAGTGCTGCTCGAGCAGGTTGACCACCGCGAAGGCGGTGAAGGAGGGCACCAGCGCGGCGCCCTTCTTCCACACGTACCCGCGGTCCTGGATGGTCTGCATGATCGACGCGTAGGTCGACGGGCGGCCGATGCCCAGCTCCTCGAGCCGGGCGACCAGGCTGGGCTCGGTGTAGCGCGACGGCGGGGTCGTCGTGTGGCCCTTGGGCTCCAGCGACCGCGTGTCGAGCTGCTGGCCGCGCTCGACCCGGGGCAGCCGCCGCTCGGCGTCGTCGCTGCCGTGCTCGTCGTCGCCGTTGCCGGCGCCCTCGTCGCGGGACTCGACGTAGGCGCGCAGGAAGCCGGGGAAGGTGATCGTGCGGCCGCTGGCGGTGAACTCGACCCGCTCGTCGGTGGTGCTGCGGCCGGCCAGCCGGATGCTCACCGTCTGCCCGACGGCGTCGGCCATCTGCGAGGCGACGGTCCGCTGCCAGATCAGCTCGTAGAGGCGGAACTCGTCGCGGGCGAGCTGCCCGGCCAGCTGGCCGGGGGTGCGGAAGGAGTCGCCGGCGGGGCGGATCGCCTCGTGCGCCTCCTGCGCGCCCTTGGCCTTCTTGCTGTAGCGGCGGGCCTCGGCGGGGACGTAGGCGTCGCCGTAGAGCTCGCGGGCCTGGGTGCGGGCGGCGTTGATCGCCTCGCTGGAGAGGTTGGTCGAGTCGGTCCGCATGTAGGTGATGTGGCCGTTCTCGTACAGCCGCTGGGCCACCCGCATGACCTGCGCCGAGGACCAGCCGAGCTTGCGGCCGGCCTCCATCTGCAGCGTCGAGGTGGTGAACGGCGCGTAGGGGCGGCGCCGGTAGGGCTTCTCGTCCACCCGGCTGACCGTGACCTGCCGGCCCTCGAGCCGGGCGGCCAGGCCCCGGGCGCCGGCCTCGTCGAGGTGCACGACGTCGCCGGTCACCTGCCCGGTGGCGGGGTCGAAGTCGCGGCCGGTGGCCACGCGGCTGTCGTCGACGCTGACCAGGCGGGCGCGCAGCGTCGTCGGCTCGCCCGCGTCGGCGCCGGCCCGGCCGGGGACGGCGAAGACGCCGTCGAGGGACCAGTAGTCGGCGGCGGTGAACGCCATCCGCTCGCGCTCCCGCTCGACGACGATGCGGGTGGCCACCGACTGCACGCGGCCGGCCGACAGCCGGGGCAGGACCTTCTTCCACAGGACCGGGCTGACCTCGTAGCCGTAGAGCCGGTCGAGGATGCGGCGGGTCTCCTGCGCGTCGACCAGCGCGGTGTCCAGCTCGCGGGGGTTGGCCACGGCGCGGGCGATGGCCTCGGGGGTGATCTCGTGGAACACCATCCGGCGGACCGGGACCCGCGGCTTGAGGGTGTCGACCAGGTGCCAGGCGATGGCCTCGCCCTCGCGGTCCTCGTCTGTCGCGAGGTAGACCTCGCTGGCGTCCTTGACCAGCTGCTTGAGCCGGCTGACCTGCTGCTTGCGGTCGGGGCTGATGACGTAGAGCGGCTCGAAGGCGTTGTCGACGTCGACGCCGAGGCGGGCCCACGGGGCCCCCTTGTGCTCGGCCGGGACGTCGGCGGCGTTGCGCGGCAGGTCGCGGATGTGCCCGACGCTGGCCTCGACGACGTAGCCGTTGCCGAGGTAGCCGGCGATCTTCCCGGCCTTGGTCGGCGACTCCACGATGACCAGCGGGCGGCCGGCTCCTGCGGCAGCGGTCCGGCGGCGGGCGGGCGTGCTCGTGCCGCCGGCGGTCGTGGCGGCGGTCTGGCCGTTCTTCGCGGTCTTCGTGGGCACGGTGCTCCTGTCGGGTGGTGCTGGTCGCGGCAGCGCGGTGTGCGGTCTCGTCGTCACGCGGTGCGCCCCCTCGGCGGGCCACGGTAGGCCACGACGCCGGAACGCGACCGGTCGGCGACGGCGCGCGGGCGCGCCGTCACCGCCTCCAACGGTGCAGTGGCGCCGCTGTTCCCGATCTCCCCAGCGCGGGCCGCGGCTGGTCAGTCGGCCGTCTGCGCCCGCGCCACCACCTCCCCGATCGCCGGCAGGGTGGGCCGGTCGGGGTCGTAGTACTCCCAGTGCAGCGTGTCGGGGTCGACGGGGAGTCCGGTCGCGCCGAAGCCAGGACGCCAGGGGCTGGTGCCGAACCACTCCAGGTACGAGATCGGGTCCCACGGCGAGGCGGCCGCGTGGACCTCGGGAGCCTCGAGCCCGGCAGCGTCCTCCTCGTCGATCCCCGGGCTGCCCGCCAGCACGACGGCGTCCGCGTCGATCAGGCCCGGTTCGTCGGCCGCTTGGTCGACGACCACGGTGCCGTAGCTGTGCGCGACGACCGTGACGCGCGGATCGCCCGCCCGGCCGGGGCCGTTGCCCTCCCGCGCCGCCGCCAGGCCCGCCAGGTCGCCGGCCAGCGCCGCTCCGCCCCGTGCGGCCGCGTCGGTGAAGGCGACCCGCCAGCTGCCCGCCCCGGCCGGTGCCCGGTAGCCCAGCCACGCCACCGCCGCGACCGTCGCCGCGGGGTCCGCGTCGAGCGTCGCGTCCGCCACCGCCCGGGCGTCGTCGCCGAGCTCGGCCAGGTCGTCGGCGACGGTGTTGCCGAGGCCCGGGACGAGCAGCGCCACGTCGTCGGCGGTGTCCGCGTCGCCGTAGACCACGGCGGCCAGGTCGTCGGCCGGCTCGTACACCCACAGCTGCACGGTCCGTCCGGCTGCCTCCTCGCCGGCGATCTCCGCGGCCACGGCCAGGGCGGAGTCGCGGCCAGGGGCCGTGGGGTCGGCGAGCGTGCGGTCGAGCCGGACGCGGTTGACGCGATCGCGCACCCAGGCCGGCACCCCGTCCAGCCCGCCCAGCGCGGGAGGCGCCGCGGCCAGCAGCGCGTCCCGGGCCGGCCCGGACAGGCCTCCCCACCAGGCGGCGACCGTGTCCGGGGACGCACCCGCCGGGGGCAGTCGGAGGCTGATCGTGAAGGCCCCGGCCGCGCCTGCCGCGGCGGCGAGCGCCGCGTAGCCCGGAGGCGGGGCACCTCCGACCACGCCCACGCGGCCCAGCGGACCGGACGAGCCGGCCGCGGCGGCGGCGGCGCGGGCGGCCGCGCCGAGCGCGTCGGCCGCAAGCCCGGCGACCCGCTCGGCCGCGGCGGCCTGCTCGGCGATCGCGTCGTAGTGGTCGGCCAGCGCCTGCGGCGTCGCGCCGGCGGGCGGCGCGGCCGGCGCCGGGAGGACGACCCCGCCGGCCTCGTCCACCGTCACTCCGCGGGTGGCGGCCTCGGCCAGCGCCTGCTCGGCCAGCTCCTGCGCGGTGCGCGCCTCCCGCGCGGCGTCCTGCAGCCGGTCCAGCGACGCGCCGAGGGCGGAGGTCACCGCGGTGACCACCGCGGACACCTCCCCCAGCGCCAGGGCGGCGACCCTGCCGGCGTCGCCGGACCAGCACTCGGCGGTCCCCAGGGCGCGGGCGACCTCCTCCACGCGCGCCCGCCACGGCGGCAGCCGCTCGGTCACCGCCTCGAGCGTCCAGACGGCGCCGTCGAGGAGGGCGACGTCCCACGCGGCGACGGCGGTGAGGCCCGGGGCGCTCACCGGTCGCCCACGGGCAGCGCCGCCCGCGCCGCCAGCAGCCGGTCGGAGACCGCGGCGTCGGCCAGCCGGTAGGACCGCACCGCGCCGAGCAGGGCGGTGGCCGCGGCGTCGGCCCCGGCGACGAGGTCGGCGACGAGCGCGGCCCACAGCCGGCCGGTCGCCCCGGCCCGGTCGGACACCTCACCGGGCGCCGCCGTTGCCAGCGAGACCGCGGTCGAGGCGCACAGGTCGGCGTCGGAGGAGAGCTCGGCGGCCAGGGCGGCGAGCTCCTCGCCGAGCGTCTGGACGGCGTCGAGCTGGATGGCGATGGGTGCGGACAACGGCCCTCCCGGCGTGGGGGGGGGGGGGGGGGGGGGGGGGGGGGGGGGGGGGGGGGGGGGGGGGGGGGGGGGGGGGGGGGGGGGGGGGGGGGGGGGGGGGGGGGGGGGGGCGGGGGGGCCG